>CP081101.1 GCA_025141015.1 Rhodobacteraceae bacterium M382
ATACCGATTCGACGGGGTTCAGTGGGCTGGACACTTGCGCTGTTGGATCCAAACAGGTCGCAATCTGCAAATGGATTTCGCAATTCTACACGTCGGACGCAGTTTCCGCCCCTAGGGTTTGGATCAAAGGAGATCGCGTCATGAATGATCAGACCCCAAAACCGCGCAGCCGCGCAGGAGGCCGCAACGCACGGCGCCCTGCGCAGTGCACCCAATTTCGAAATGCTGCCTGGGTTGGAAAACACCTTGCCACTGTGCGAAATCATGTCGGGCAGTCAGGTCGAGCGCATCGACAACGCATCCATGGACATTCTGGAAAACGTTGGCGTGCATTTTCGTGACCCCATCGCCCTGGCCGACTGGAAACGCATCGGGGCCAAGGTTGTGGATGAGACCGTTTTTTCTAGACCGGGCCCTTGTGCGCGACCTGATTTCGACCATTCCCAGTGATTTCACCTATCACGCCCGCGATCCGCAAAAAAGCGTACGGCTGGGAGGTCGGAATTCGGTGTTTGTTCCGATGACCGGGGCCCTTTTCCTGCGTGATCTGGACGACGTGCGTCGCAATCCGATGCTCGACGATCTGGCGATGTTTCACAAACTCAGCCACATGATGCCTGCGCTGCACAGTTCGGCCCATCACATCGTAGAACCCTATGATCACCCGATCAGCCAGCGCCATCTGCGTATCACCTATTCGTCGATGAAACACTCTGACAAAATGTTCATGGGCATGACTACCAGCCCCAAGAACGCCGAAGACGTTATGGACATGTGCGCCATCCTGTTTGGAGAAGATTTCATCGATACCCACCCGGTCACGACCGGCAATATCAACGGAAACTCGCCCTTGGTCTGGGATGAAACCATGCTGGGGGCGATGCGGGCATTCAGCCGCCGCAATCAACCAGTGCTGTGCTCTCCCTTTGTGCTGGGTGGGGCCAATACACCCGCCTCGGTCGCAGCCTCTGTTGCCCAATTGAATGCCGAAGCTCTTTCGGCATTGGCCTATACCCAAGTGATCCGCCGCGGTGCGCCTGCGATCTACGGCCACTATCTGTCTACGGTCTCGATGAAATCGGGTGCCCCGATGGCAGGCACTCCCGAAATCAGCCAGATGAATTTCATGATCGGTCAGATGGCACGATACTATGGTGTGCCCTGGCGGACCTCCAATACGTTGGGCGGGGCCAAAACATTTGACGCCCAGGCCGGTTATGAATCTGCCACCACCTTGCAGGCGGTGATGCACGCGGGGGCCAACTATATCTGGCATTCAGCAGGCTGGAACGAGGCCGGAATGCATTGTTCCGTGGCCAAGTTCATCGTTGATAGCGAACAATGTGCCATGGCCTATCGCATGGCACAGGGGCTGAATTGGGACGACTTTGATCAGGCGATTGATGCCGTCAGCGACATTGGCCCCGGCGGTCATTATCTGGGCCACCCACATACACAGGATAACTTTCAAACCGCATTTTTCATGCCAGAGCTGTTCGACAACAATTCGATCGAACAATGGGTGGCCGAAGGCAGCATCGAAGTCACAGAACGCGCCCTGAACCACGCCCGCAAACTGTTGAGCGAGTATCAGGAACCCAAGCTGGACATCGCCAAGGACGAAGAACTGCGCGACTATATTGCGCGACGCGAACGCGAAATTCCCGCTGCTGACGAGTTGAACCAGGAATACTGATCCCCCCTGCCCCGCCGGTTATGGCGGGGCCATTTGTTGGCTTCAAGGATATCACAGTTTGAAAATCACCGAGATTCACATTTATCAGCACGATCTGCCGGTCAAGGACGGTCCCTATACCATGGCCAATGCCCAGGTCTGGGCTCTGGATACGACATTGGTCAAATTGGTTTCGGACAATGGGTTGTCAGGCTGGGGCGAAACCTGCCCAGTGGGTCCGACCTATGCCGAAGCCCATGCCGGGGGGGCCCGGGCAGCGCTGGCACGAATGGCACCAGGATTGATTGGTGTCGAGGCGCTACCTTTGCCTCTGCACCGGATGATGAACGGCCAGTTGAACGGGCACAATTACGCCAAGGCGGCACTGGACATCGCCCTGCACGATCTGCTGGGCAAACATTTGGGGCTTAGCGTGTCCGATCTGCTAGGCGGGGCGGCCACAGATCGCGTGCCCTCCTATTACGCCACCGGCGTTGGAGCCCCCGATGATATCGCCCGCCTGGCCGGTGCAAAACGCGATGAAGGGTACCGACGTCTACAGATCAAGGTCGGAGGCCGCCCGGTTGAGATCGACATCGAGACCATTCGCAAGGTTTGGCAAGAGGTGCGCGGCAGCGGCATGAAGCTGGCTGTAGATGGCAACCGGGGCTGGACCACCCGCGACGCCCTGCGGGTCAGCCGGGAATGCCCGGATGTGCCGTTCATCATAGAACAACCCTGCAACACGATCGAAGATCTGCAAAAGATCCGCCCTCAGGTCACCCATGGGATCTATATGGATGAGAACAGCTTGGATCTGAACACGGTGATTACCGCTGCCGGTACCGGGCTGGTCGACGGGTTCGGAATGAAGGTCACCCGCATCGGCGGTCTGCATCCCATGCGGGCCTTTCGCGACATCTGCGAGGCGCGCAATCTGCCTCACACCTGCGACGACAGTTGGGGCGGAGATATCATCGCAGCCGCCTGTACCCATATCGGCGCGACGGTGCAGCCCGATCTGCTCGAAGGGGTGTGGTTGGCCGCGCCCTATATCGAAGGGCATTACGACGCCGAGAACGGCATTGAAATCGTGGACGGGCACATTGCAGTTCCCACCGGTCCCGGATTGGGGGTAACCCCAGATGAAACCCTGTTTGGCGCGCCGGTCGCCTCCTTTTGACGCCACGGAGATTTCGCATGGATTTTTTAGGAAAACACGCACTGGTCACGGGGGCTGCTGGGGGGATTGGACAATCTATCGTGTCCAAGCTGCGCGCCGCTGGCGCTCGGGTTGCCGTGGCGGACCAGGACGTGTCAGCGATTTCGGCCGACACGCATCTGCCTGGAGACCTGCTGGACCCCGCATATGCCAACACTCTGCCTGCTCAGGCCGCCGAGGCTCTTGGCGGATTGGACATCGTGATCAACAATGCGGGTGTCATCACACGGGGTTCTGTGACCGAGACCTCTGACGACGATTGGGCATTGTCGATGGGCGTCAATGTCGAAGCGCCATTTCGCATCTGTCGCGCTGCCATCCCGATAATGGCTCAGATCGGTGGCGGAGCTATTGTCAATACAGCCTCTTGCTGGGGACTGCGTCCTGGGCCAAATCATGCGGTCTATTGCATGACCAAGGCGGCGATTGCCTCGCTCACCCAGTGTATGGGCCATGATCACGCCCACCAGGGTATCCGCATCAACGCCGTCTGCCCGAATGAGGTGAACACTCCGATGTTGCGGTCGGGCTTTGCTCAGCGTGGGTTCGACCCAGACAGTGCTGTCTCTGAATTGGGCAAAACCGTACCGTTGGGCCGGATTGCCGAACCAGAAGACATCGCTGACGTTGTGCTGTTTCTCGCCTCGGATGGGGCACGTTATATGTGTGGTGCATTGATTGAGGTCAACGGCGGAAAGCCCGTCACATGAAGCGGTTTGAAAACAAGGTGGCATTGGTGACCGGCGGACGCAGCGGTATCGGCCGGGCCATTGCCCGCCGTCTGCGCGATGAGGGCGCGCAGGTGTTTACCGCCCAACGGGGCAACGATAGCGAATTTGACGCAATCCCGGCGGATTTTCTGGATCCGGCCAGCCCGGCCCAAGTCGTGTCCCAGCTTATCGCCAAAGTCGGTCAATTGGACGTCTTGGTCAACAACGCGGGGATGATGCAAGAGGCCCGCGTCGAAGACATGAGCGCGGCGGACTGGCACCAGACCCTGACCGTGAACCTGACCGCGCCTTTCCTGATGATCCAGGCCGCCCTGCCCCATTTGCGCGAGACCTGCGGCAACATCGTCAACACCGGCTCCATCGAAGGGTTGGGCAGCAACCCCGGTCACGCGGCCTATTGCGCGTCCAAGGCCGGCCTGCATGGCCTGACACGGGCCGTGGCGGTTGATCATGGGGGCGAAGGCATCCGCTGCAACGCTGTGGCTCCGGGTTGGATTGACACCGACCTTAACGTTGATTTCATAGATGCCATGCCCGACCCCGGCGCGTTTCGTCGAGACGTCGGCAAAATACATCCCGTTGCCCGTACTGGAACGCCAGAAGAGGTTGCAGCATTGGTTGCCTTTCTCGCGGCCGAGGAAAGCGGATTTATCACCGGCCAGATATATTCCGTCGACGGCGGCCGCATGGCCAAGCTGAGCCTCCCCTGACAACAGGGACCCGGAAAAATTTACCCTGCAACCGAAATCAGGAGTTCCCAAAACCAATTTGTTCTCTAGGGTCACAAGTTGGGAGCGATATTCGGCTCTGTCACTGACCACGAGGACACTCATGCCCGCCAACACTGCTGCCTTCGGGACTTCCGAATATGATCGCCGCATTGCCAAAACCCGCACAGCCATGGCGCAGGCGGGGATTGATCTGCTGTTCGTCACCGACCCATCGAACCAAGCCTGGCTGACTGGCTATGATGGTTGGTCGTTCTACGTGCATCAGGGTGTGCTGCTGGCAATGGACGGGGACCCGATCTGGTGGGGGCGCCATATGGATAGCCTTGGGGCCTTGCGCACCTGCTGGATGGAGGCGGACGCGATTCACGGTTACGCCGACCATTATGTACAATCGACTGTGCGCCACCCTATGCAGGATCTGGCCGGGCATATTCAGGCGCTGGGTCTGCACAAGGCGCGCATTGGCGTCGAGATGGAGAACTATTACTATTCGGCCAAAGCCCATGCTGTTTTGACAGCCGAGTTGCCAGATGCGCATTTTGCGGATGCCACGGCATTGGTAAACTGGCAACGGTTGGTAAAATCCGATGACGAAATTGGTTTCATCCGCAAGGCCGCGCGCATTACGGAAAAGGTAATCAACACGGCTCTGGACCGGGCCGAACCCGGTTTGCGAAAAAACGATCTGGTTGCAGACATCTATCACGCCGGTTTGACCGGGGTGGATGACATCTGGGGTGACTATCCCGCAATCGTCCCACTAACTCCTTCGGGTCTGGACGCCACAGCCGCGCATTTGACCTGGAACGGCGCGCCAATGCGCAAGGGCGAGGCCACCTTCTTTGAATTGTCGGGCTGTTATCGCCGCTATCACGCCCCGCTGTGTCGGACCATATTTCTGGGGACGCCGCCTCAGGAAATGCTGGACGCCGAACAGGCCCAGCTCGAAGGGATCGAAGCCGGGTTGAATGCGGCCCGAGCCGGCAACAGGACGTGCGATATTGCCAATGCGTTTGTCGGAGTGCTGAAGGAACACGGTATCCATCGCGAGGGGCGGTGTGGCTATCCCATCGGGCTGAGCTATCCCCCCGATTGGGGCGAACGCACCGCGTCTATCCGCAGCGAAGATGAAACCGTCCTGGAACCAGGGATGGTGTTTCATTTCATGCCCGCCCTCTGGATGGACAGTTGGGGTTTAGAAACGACCGAAACCATCCTGATCACCGACAGTGGAGCAGCCGAACCGCTGTGCAACATTGAACGACGGTTGTTTGTCAAAGAGTGACGGGAACACCGTCATCGCCAGATGGAATGGGAGAAGTATGCGATGGATGAACCCCCTATCGCAATGTCATGCCATCTTCTGGCGATGACATGACCACGCCGGGCCTGTCCCGCCTATTCTGGGCATGTGCGCCGGTGGTGTTCGTCCTGTTTTGGGCTGGCGGCTACAGCTTTGCCAAACTGGGCCTGCCCCACATTGAGCCGATGACAATGTTGGCGGTGCGGTATGGGCTGGCCGTGCTTTGTTTGCTTCCACTGCTGGCAATATACCGCCCTGCCCTGCCCCGGGATGCCACCCATTGGTTGTTAATGGCTTTGAGTGGCTTCTTGATCCAATGCGTATATTTTGGCCTCGCCTATCTGGCCATGAAACAAGGTTTGGCAGCTGGAACCACAGCGATCATCATGGCGCTTCAACCTGCTTTGGTGGCGGCACTGGCACCCTTGGTCGCCGAGCCTAGGGGCCGTCCGGTTATGTGGGTTGGGCTTGGCCTGGGTTTTGCAGGCGTCGCTCTGTCTGTGCTCGACAACACCGGCAATCAGGGTGTTCCACTATCTGCCGGACTCTTGGCATTGGGGGCCCTGGCCGGAATTTCTGCTGCAACACTGTTGGAGAAAGCCCATGGACGTCGCACGGATCCGATCCTGGGTGGGGTGGTTCAATACGCCGTTGGAGTGTGTGTTCTGACGCCGATCGCGTTGTGGAGCGAAACACAGGTGATCAACTGGCACCCTAATCTGATTATCTCTCTGGCATATCTCATCATTGCGAACTCTCTGATCTCCATCAGCCTGTATGTGGCATTGGTTCAACGTGGAAACATGACCCAAGTGTCCACGTTGATGTATCTGGTTCCCCCGTTGGCGCTGATGTTGGCCTGGGGGTTGTTGGGCGAACCAATAACGCTGCATACCGTCATTGGTTTTGGGTTGTGCCTGCTGGGCGTCTATATTGTCAGCCGGTCAAAAGTGGGAATAAACCACCCCTGACCTTTGGTGTGATGCCCAAATACTTGAATCTGCCGGAAAATCACGCATTTTCAGAGGTTAGAACCACCTATCTCATTGTTTTCGAACATTTTTTCAGATTGTCACCTGACAATTCCGTGCCGAGGGTCTCTTTGACAAGGCCTGAACCATCGGAAGTGTAGAAAACTGCCCGATTTGCGCCTTTTGCGACAAGCGCCTCAAATACGCACCCGGGCTGCGAATATCATGGGTGCGTTCGAGAATGCACATGATAGAGATGCTTGCATTCAAAGGGCCCATGGATTGACGCGCTTGATGCAAAACGGGTTGATCAATGCCTAGCATGGGAGCCACCTGGTCAGCAATTCGATAGATCTCCTGTTTGGACCATCCAAAGTCAGGAAAGTAGCTTTGGATCTCTCGACAGACAGATTTCAAAAGCGAAAGACTGGGATCTTTGCTGCTCTCGGCATTTTCTCCCGGCAATTCACATTCTGTGTCTTGTGCACATTGATTGCTTCCCTGCCCTTCTTCTTCAGAGTCAAAAGATTGGTTTATTGAATCCTGTATGTGCCGCTCAATTTGGATGTCAGTGCCGCTCAATTCCATTGGTTTCACAAGAACTCCGCCTTGATCAACGGCCGATTGTCTGCTGGTTTCGATGCCAGCTTTGATCGCGTCGATTAGGTTCAGCAATGAATTGGCTTCGGGTTTGCGACGCAGAACCCGGCCGGCATGGGCAATGAGTTGGCTGTGATCCGCGCCCTCATCAAGTTCAACCAGCTGCTGGCGAAGTTGAATCACCTGATCACGCAACACACGAAGCTGTTCGGTTTGGTGTTGGATGTGTTGTGCGGCGTCAAATATCTGATTGGCATGCAAGGCAAGCGGGGCCAGATCAAACCCAAAGGCAATTTGGACGTTGCCACCAACACGGCGGGCAAATCTTTTGCGGTTTGCGCTGTCATGACGTTTGATAATTCCGAGGTCCACCAACCGAGCCAAATGCCGCCGCAGCGTGCTCTCGGGCATTCCCGAGAGGCGGGTGGACAGTGTGCGGTTGGCCGGGAAAACGATCGCCGAGCCGGGGAGGGCGGTGATGTCGCGTTCAGGTAGAAATGTCGCCAAAGCTTTGAGCACGCACAGCGTGCGGTGTGACAATTCAAAATGGTCTGCGGCTTCGGTCAGTGCATTCAGCACCTCCCATTTATCATACTGCGGAGCCTGCGATAGATCGTGCGTCAGCAAGGCGACAGGCGTCAAAGACAGCTCTACCGCTCGCCCAAATTGTGATTGGGACGTGATTTCCATGAAAATTTCACGAATGACAACAAAATCCACGCCCCACGCGCATACGCAGAGTTGACAGGTTCAGGGAAGGCGGGGTATCTCCAAGGTGCTAAGTTTGAGAAGGGCCTTCTGGGATTTTCCTGGGGGGCTTTTCTTTTGCCGTCGTGCTCTCGTGCCTCCTGCTTTGTTTCTTTTTGGTCTTCAGCTGTCCGACTGCTGATTTTTCCAGCGATCGTGCAGTTCGGTAATCAGGTCCTCGGCGTTGTCATTCAGCCACAAATCGAAGCCAGCTGCCGTGCGTGAGGGGACATTCAACGTCACGCCTCGTTTGGTCGTGCGGATGTCAGCCAAGGCTTTGCCATCGGTCCCGCGTAAAGTGCGGGGTTTGGCGGGGGCAGGCGAGTTGGGTTTTGTGGTTTCCGGCTGATGGGCAGCGCGGCTGTAAACAGCTTCGAACCGTGCATCTGAATCAAGACCGGAGATCTCTGATTGACCTGCAAATGATATGGCTCGGGTCTTGGCGGACCGGTCTTCAAACAGTTTAGCCAGGGCAATCCAGCGTTCTCGTCCAATTCCGGGGGCCGAGCCGATCAAGCGAAGAAAGCCCAAGTCGAAAGCTGTTCCGACCTTGAGCATTCGGCTGACCATAGGCAAGTCGATTGACAGTGCCGCTGCAATTGTCTGCCGGTCATAGTCGGCTTCTTGCAGTTGGGCGGCAAAGCTGGCCTTTTCGATAAAAGACAGATCCTGGCGTGATGTGTTTTCCTGGCCTTGGGCCATCACCAATGCATGGTCATCCAATTGTCGGACCATGGCTTTGACCGGTAATCCCAGATCGCGCAGTGCCATCAACCGGCGACGACCATACACAATCTCGTATCGTCCGGTTTGCTGAGGATGGGGGCGCAACAAGACCGGAACCTGCTGACCATAAGTCTTCAGGCTATCCTTGAGTTGAGTTTGAGCGGCGGAATCGATACCCAGACGGTCTTCGAACCCGGCGTCGTCGATCAGCGCGGCGTCCACCTCTTGAACGGCGTTTTCCTGAAGCTTGGTCAGGGACGACTGCAAGGCACCAACTGCCCCGCGTGGCATCATCCGCGCAGCGGGTTTGGGGCGTTCATCCGGAGAAGTGATTTTGGTTGTCAGGATACCTTTGCGTGCCATCAACGCCCCCATGCTTGTTGCAGCAAGGACTCGATCTCATCATTCACTAGATTTAGGGAATCCACCGCACGGTCGTAGGTGTTGCGATGAAACTGGGATCGGTCGACTTCGTAAATTGTCTGCTGGGTCAGCCCCGCGTCAGAAATTGCAGTGGATTTCAGCATCGGGGCCACCATGACCTCGTCGCCGAACAATTGCCGCAAGAATGCGACGACCTGCTGCTGTGGGCCATCATTTGGCTCATAGCGGTTGATCAGGAACCTGAGGAAATCAAATTCCATACTGGCACCAGCATTGGACACCACATCCAACAGGTCGGCGCTCATCTGCAGAAACTGCGACATGGACGCAACGTCCAGCATATTGGGAACGATGGTGATCAGGATCCCGGTCGAAGCACACAGTGCTGACATCGTCAGATAGCCCAGCTGCGGCGGGCAATCAAAAATGATAACGTCGTAATTGGACTCGACTTCCTGCAGGGCCGCGGCCATGCGGGCAAAAAACGCAGGCTGAATATTGTTCATCAGCGCCTGAGGGGTTTCATGTTCAAACTCCTGAAGCATCAACCCACCCGGAGCGAGGTCGATCCCGGTGAAAAATGTCTGCTGGATAACCTGTGACAGGGGCAGCGGATCATCATACCTGATGGCATCATAGATGGTCCCGGATTCAAGAAAGTCGTACTCTGGCCGATAGCCAAAGAGCGTGGTCAACGAGGCCTGCGGGTCGATATCAACACATAGCACCCGATACCCCTTTAGCGCTAACCTTTGCGCAGCGTGGATCGAAGACGTGGTCTTGCCTGACCCGCCCTTGAAGTTCAGAAAAGACAGGACTTGAACCTTGTCTCCCGGGCGACGGCCACGCAAATAAGTCCCTTCGGATTTGGCTGTGGTTTCCAAGGTCTTGCGAATTTCCAACAGATCCGAAGCGGAATAGTGGCGCCGTCCCCCAGGTGTGGTATGAACCTCTGAAATGCGATTGTCGAAGTGCAGTTTACGCAGGAATGACGCGGAAATACCCAACAATTCGGCGGCTTCTCCGGCGCTGAACAGCCTCAGTTCCTTGCGTGCATCTGGTGCGAAAACCGTGAGCATGTGGCTTTCCAAAGCCGCACTGAGATTCTCCGCGTTCTCGCGAACGCGCTGGTTGATGTGGATCGATTGTGCCACAGTCTGCCCTCTGCTTTAGTAACGCTGTTTATCGTCAGCGCCTTATTTACCGTTTCTTTAAGCAAGAAGACGGGCGTTTTGCAATAGATTCTTGAATTTCCTGTTACTTGGAGTGTTATCCCCAGCACTCCAAATCACTGTGGATAAGTTTCGTTTCATCCATAACTGATTGAATAAAAACCATTTTTCCTTGAATCCACCAAAATCCAGATTTCTCAGAAAAAAGCGAGAAAAGAAAGCTGACAGGCAGATCGCGGGCGTAATTGTCGAATCGTATCAGTTGGTATGAGTTGGCGGATACGGGTCAAAACGTCCTGTATTAGGCTCTAATCTGCTATCGTTTGATCGCCATAAGCAAAAATCCCAGGTGTCCCGCCGGTGTGCAAAAAACAAACTCGGTCGCCGGGCCGGATTCTGCCGGTCTGAACTTGATGCAAAAGACCGGCAAAACCGCGACCGGTATAGACGGGATCCAGCAAAATTGCATCCTGACGCGCTGCGAGAGTTATCGCGTCGGATACCGGTTTGTTCATCTGTCCATATCCCGGAGCAAGAACGACGTCGCAAACGTCAATATCGGAACTTTTTAGGTGATAATCAGAGTCTAACAAAAGGAACGTCTCCATCGCGCGTTGTTTGATCCGTTTGATTTGCAGGCTGGCAGATCGACGGACACAAACACCTAATACATTTACGTTCCATCCAATTGCTCGGGCACCGGCCAGAAAGCCGACATGTGTCAATCCGCTGCCTGATGCGATAACTACGTGATCGGGATCAATCCCGCGGACCTGGTATTGCAATCTGGTTTCAACGGCCGCCGCCACATATCCCAACGCACCCAAGGGAGCGTGGTCCAGCCCCAAGTGGATGACATAGGGGCGTTTGCCGTTCTGGCGCAGCCTGTCCGCGATCACGTCCAGATTGGCATCTGCGCCTGCTTCGTCTTCGCCCATGGGATAACGGATGATTTCAGCGCCCAGCAGTTTGAGCAGCAACACATTCCCCGACGATGCATAATGGGAATCTGTATTTGGAACCCTGTCTTCAAGCTGCACAATCGGGTGCCACCCCTGAGTTCGCGCGGCCGCCGCGCACAGGCGCACAAAATTCGACTGAACGGCTCCGGTGATCAAAACAGTGTCGCTGCCATTGGCTTTGGCTTGCCCCAAGTAGAACTCCAATTGGCGAACTTTGTTTCCGCCCATGGCCAGGGGCAACAGGTCGTCGCGTTTGATGTCGATTTTCACCCCCAGATTTCGGCTGCTGTTTGCCATGGCTTGCAGCGGGGTGGGTGTGTCATACAACGGGAGTCTGGAGAATTTGGATAACACAGGCAGTCGTGAGACCAGATCAGAAAACCGTTGGGTCATGAGGCGGGCCTTTTTTGCTGCCAGCGTGGAAACGTCAACCCAAGTTGACGGGCAATTCGCGCTGCAATCAAGGGGGGGGCACCCTAAAGCCCGGCAGCCTTGGTCAGGTTGACCCGAAATCGCGCCCGGGTGTGGCGGTGTCGTGGCGGTAATTCTGATGAGATATGTTCCCGTTGCTTTTGCGCTGCCAAGTGCTCGACCTGGGCATTGGTGGCCAGCCCGGCGCGAAGAGAGTGTCCCGAATACATGGCCATGCGCTCTCTTTCAGGCAATTCGGGATGCAAGCCGGCGGCCAAGACGGTGCGTTTGATCAGGCGTGCAACATGCTTATCATTCAGGCGCTTGGCATTGGTTCTCTGATTGTCGCGGCTGACCTGTCGGAACACCGGGCCGGATGTAATCTTGCCAAAGTGAACCCAGGTTTCCAACGCATGAACAGGGCATGTGTGTTCGCCGGACCCGCGGCCGATTTCAACTTCGCGCCAACCTGTTTTGCCGCGTAGAATGGCAATGGCACCCTGGTCTTCGATCTCGATCCATCCGTGTCCGTCTATTGTGTCACCGTGCCGAATGTCGAGCCCGACGATTTCGGAACGTCGTAACCCGCCGGCGTATCCAATCAGCAGAATGGCTTTGTCGCGCATGTCCCGCAGACCAAAGGACAAAGTGCCAACCATGGCCAGAATGTCCTGGGTCTGAACGGCCATCTTTTGTCGGGCAGGACCGGCATGTTGGCGGCGAACCTCCGCGAGCACCGCGCCAATGCGCTCGTCGGATCGATCCAACTGTTGACCACGTTGTGCGTACTGCCAGGCGAGGCCAGACAGGCGTCGTTCTAGGGTGGAAACCGACAGGGCAGGGGCCTTGGATTTGGGCGATGCACAATCAGCTATATATTGGCTGACCAGATCGGGGGATGGGGGCCATGGGTCCAGGCCGTGTTGGCGACACCAGCGGGTGAAGTGCTTCCAATCGGCTTTGTACGCGACAATTGTTGCAGGCGCAGTAGTCTGGGGAGCGTGGTCGGTGTCAGTTTCGGACATATGGTCTGGACCTTCGGTTCCCGGACTCTGCGACGCTACCTTGTGACACGGTTTCATTGACGGATCAGTCACTTTTGCCCAGGCCCTGGAGGTGCGGGTTGATCTGGGAGATAGACTGGGCAGAAACGATCCTGAACGCAATATTATTGGACATAGCCTTGGGTCGCAGGACGCGGCGGTTTTTCGAATAATTTACGGATTAAGCGCCGCCACGTTCTGTATCCAAGGGCGACACTGCAACAGCCTCGGACAGTGTACAGGTTTGTCTCCAGCGCTGCACAGCCAAATTTTCCGTGCCATCGGGCGTTGTGGCGTTTTTGCCAAAAAGGTTGGATCAAGCAGCGGCCGGGTCACTGGGGTGCGTTTTCTCAACATGATTGGGCGTTTGGGGGCAATCGACGACAAGCCTTGCCAACATCCCAACGTTCTAGGCCAAACGGCGAAGTTGCCGAGTTACGTCTTGAACAAAAAGCTCAACCGCGCGGCGATGAAGCTGCGAATGCCGCGTTGCGAGATAAAAGGCCGACGTTCGGACCAAGGACTCGTTTCCAAATTCACGGAAGACACCCTTTTGAACCCATGTTTTGGCAAAATGGGTTGGCAGGGCTCCAAGGTAGTGACCCGTTTCGATCAACATCGCCATAGCCTCCATGTTGGCCACGACGGCTTTGGGCTCAGGCGATCCGAGTTCGGGGGGCACAGCCAGATCGTAGGCGCGTTGGCACTGTGGATAGGATGCCAGAATATCCAAGTTGATTTCTGGGTCGGGTCTGTCGAACAAAGGGTGTGACGCACTGCAATAGAGCCGGTGCTCTTCGGTGCATAGTTCAGTATAGCTCAATTCGGAAACCAGGTTGCGAAACGGCGCGATCGCGACGTGCAGATCACCGGATATCAACCCCTGTGTCAGGTCAGTTGGTGATGCAATCAGAACTTCGAGCCGTACGTCGTTTGGCCGGGACAGGAATTCCCGTATGGCCGTGACCAAACCAATTCCGGGCAAAGTGCTGGTCGCATCAATGATACCAATTCTCAGGTCTCCGGTTATGACATCGCGCAGTTCGAGAAGTTCTGCGTCAAAATCCCGGGCACTGCGCAGGATGTCCCGTGCTTTCTGATAGGCTATTTCACCCCGTTCGGTCAGGCGAAACCCCGCGCGCCCCCGTTCGCACACACGATACCCCAGCGCAGCTTCCAGATCGCGGATACGAATGCTGATCGCGGATTGGGTTACACCCAAAGCATATTGGGCGTCAGTGAACCCGCCACATTCCACCACACTCACAAAGGTTTCGAGCAACGTGTTTCTTAACAGTTTCAATGGCGTTCCCCATGGGCACCTGCACCCCATTCGTTTCATAAAAAAAATTCACTCAAAGATAAAGAGTTTGATATTTTTTCATGTTTTTGCTCGTGCTTTTGTCCTTTGCGATCCGAATGGAACAAGTCTTGGGGAAAACATCATATGGCCTTCAGCCTGAAACACCCGAAGATCATCACGGTTGCAACCTTGTTGAACCGGGTGCCATTGACCGCCCTGAAATATGTGATCCGGCAAATTGCGGGCGCGTTCATGCTGGTCACCAGCTGTGAAACCCAAGTGGGAAAAGGTGTTTGACCTTGGTGATGCGGGGTCCGATTTTTCCGTTCCCTCCAGCCACCGACGGGGTCAGGGGAAACGGGTTGTCTTACCACACATCGACTGGGTCCAGCTGGAACTGGCCTAACACACGCTAAGAAAAACACAGGAGACCATCATGTCCAAACATGGTTACGAAGCAGGTCGGTTGAACCTGCCATTTGTCGGCATCGCTACATTTGGCAAGAAGCCTTATGTCGAAGACTGGGATCAGATTGACGCCGATGTAGCGATTTTGGGTGCGCCGTTCGATTTTGGGTGCCAATTCCGTTCGGGAGCACGTTTTGGCCCGCGTGCTGTACGGGAGGCATCAACTTTGTTCAGCTTTGGCCACGCAGGGGCCTATGATCACGAAGATGACGCCACATATCTGGGCGCAGATGTACGGATTATCGACATGGGTGATGCGGATATCATCCATACCAAAACAAATGAAAGCCACGCCAACATTGAATATGGTGTGAAAAAGGCGCTGGATGCCGGTGCTATTCCGGTCACAATCGGTGGCGACCACTCGATCAATATTCCCTGCATTAATGCTTATGCTGCTGATTGTGCAGAAAAGGGGCCCATCCATGTGGTCCAAATCGACGCCCATTTGGACTTTGTTGATGAACGCCACGGTGTCACAGACGGCCACGGCAATCCAATGCGTCGTGCGATTGAAAAGGACTATGTGTCGGGCATGACCCAGTTGGGTATTCGGAATGTGTCTTCGACCGCCAAGGAAGGCTATGACGATGCCCGCGCACGCGGGTCGGATATCTTGTCAGTCCGCCAGGTGCGCAAGCTGGGCACCGAGGCGATCCTGGATCGGATTCCCGAAGGTGCGCGTTACTATGTCACCATCGATATCGACGCCTTTTGCCCGTCGATTGCACCTGGAACCGGCACACCCAGCCACGGAGGGTTTCAGTATTACGATGTGCTCGAAATTCTCCAAGGTCTGAGCAAGCGCGGAGATGTGGTGGGCATTGATCTGGTTGAGGTGGCCCCGGCCTATGACCCGAGCGAAAGCACTCAGATCCTGGCTGCGCAGCTCTTGCTGAACTTTATCGGGTTCATCTTTCACAACAGGAAATGATGACCCCTGTGGCGGGTGTCGGCCCCGGCTGATGACCCGCCTATCTTTGCATGTCTGCGATCACCAGCTCGGCCTGTCCGGGGAGTTCCCGGAATTCTGGGGGCGGGCGGCGATCTGTGACGATCAAATCAGCCGGCAAGAGTTCCGGCAGGAGTAGCGCGGGGCTGGAGCCGCTTGCGCTGAACTTGGTGGAATCAACAACCATAAAGGACCGCTCGGCAGCGTGTTTCATGGCTGCGGCCATGTCGGCCTCGCATTGATCAAACACCATAAAGCCGCGGCTGGGGTGAACCTGCGACGCAGAGAGGATGGCTGTTTCCACAGATACGCTGGCGATAACGTCAAATGCGGCCCTGTCAAATGCGGCCCCATCGTGGTTACGCAGTTGCGTGCCTGCCATGAACACGCGGTTGCCGTCGGTCATGGCCAGGATGGCGGCGATATAGGCCGAATTGGTCACGACGGTCAGGTTTTTACGCGCCCGCAGCGCCTGCGCTACGTATCCAGACGTTGATCCGGTATCAATGGCGATGGCAGCACCGTCCAGAATTCGGTCGGCGACCGCATTGGCAATGGCCACCTTGGCAGCCCGGTTCTTTTCCATCCGTGCCATGAATGGCGGATCCAGCACATTCTGTGTGCTGACCAAAGCGCCGTGTACCTTGGACAGGCGGCCGTCCTCGACCATTGGTTTGACGATTCGACGTATGGTCTGGTCCGAAACCTGCAAGATTTCGGCCAGTTCAGTGACCGAAACCCGTCCTCGCAAGTTGACGGTGTTGAGGATGTCTTTTTCGTATTTCGACATTTTCCGACGCAAATATAGTGATTTCTGGAGGTTACGCCCTGTGCACACGCCGCACAACCAACAAATATCAACATAAAGCGATCAAAAATGTTGAAATATGTCGCAAATGAAGGTTTCATTCCCACAAGAACTTCAACAGGGAAGCTGCAATGGCCATTCATTCTGCAAAACATCTCATCATTGGCGGAGGCATCATCGGGTGTTCGACCGCCTATCATCTGGCGCGATCCGGTGAAAAGGACGTGGTCCTTCTGGAAAAAGCTTCTCTGACCGAAGGCGCAACCTGGCACGCCGCCGGGCTGGTCGGTCAGTTGCGATCATCGCGCAATACAACACGGATGCTGAAACGGTCCGTCGCGATGTACGATCGGCTAGCCGAAGAAACCGGTATGGAGTTCGATTGGAAAAAGGTTGGCAGCCTGCGTCTGGCCGCCACAGAAGAGCGACTGCTCGAAGCAAAACGGTTGACCACAATGGCCCGCAGTTTTGACCTGGAAATGGAAATGATCACGGCTCAGGAAGCCAAGGAGTTGTTTCCCTATATAGACGACAGCGGACTTCTGGGGGCTGCATATATCCCGTCCGATGGGCACGTCGACCCGGCCAGCCTGTGCCAGGCGATTGCATCGGGCGCGCGCAGACATGGGGCGCAAATTCGCCAGGGCGTCAAGGTGCTGGATTTTGAGATACGCAATGGCCGTATCACCAAGGTGTTGACCAGCGAAGGGGACTATGAGGCGGAAACCATCGTCATGGCCGCTGGCATGTGGAGCCGGGAGTTGGGCGCAAAATTGGGGATACACGTGCCCGCCTGTGCTGTGGAACACCAGTATATCGTGACCGAGCCCTTGCCGGATATTGATCTGGTCAAAGGCTTGCCAACGCTGCGCGATCCCGAACGGCTAGTCTATTACAAACCCGATGCCGGAGGCCGCCTGGTGATCGGCGGATACGAGGAAGGCACGTTACCGTTCGGAGATGACGGGATTCCCGGCGAATTCGTGCGCCAGCTGTTGCCTGACAATCTGGAGCGCTTTGGCCCCTTGGCCGAGCTTGCCGCACAGGTGACACCGGTTTTGAATCAAGTCGGCATACGATCCGTGATCAATGGGCCAATCCCCTATTCCGCTGATGGTGATTTTGTCATGGGCTGGGCACCAGGGTTTGACAATCTGATGATGGCCACCGGGTTCCTGTATGGCATTGCAGCGGGGGGCGGCGCGGGTGAAATGATCGCGGAATGGATCACCGAAGGTCGCCCAAGTTTGGATCTCTGGCCATTGGACTGCCGACGCTTTGGTCCGCATCACGGAACCAAGAGTTTTATGTATCCCCGCGCTGTCGAACATTATGCGCATCACTACAAAATGCGCTATCCAGGTCAGGAGCATGAAACCGCGCGCAATCTGAGACTGTCGCCCCTTCACGGAATTCTAAAGGCGAATGGTGCAGTGTTCGGATCGAAGAACGGCTGGGAGCGACCGCTTTGGTTTGCGCCCGAAGGTGTTGACGCTGTTGACCAGCTCGATTTTCTGAACCCAGGGTGGCATCAGTTCGCAGCCTTGGAACATTTGGCCATCCGTGAAGGGGTGGCCCTGATAGATCAGTCAAGCTTTGCCAAATTCGAGATCATGGGCCCCGGTGCGCTGGATCTGTTGCAGCGACTCGCTGCGTGCAACATGGACAAACCCGACGGCACGGTGATCTACGCTCAGTTCTGCAACGACACCGGTGGCATCGAAGCGGATGTAACCATTACACGCCTGGGTCGCGATCATTTCTATCTGGTGACAGGTTCTGGTTTTGGCACCCATGACGCCGATTGGATTCGCCGGAGTATGTCGGCAGACGGGTCGGTTCACATCGTCGAAGTCACGTCGGGGCGGGCGGTCATAAACCTTTGCGGACCAAAAGCACGCGATGTGCTGCAGTCTGTCTGCGAACAGGATGTGTCTAACGCTGCGTTTCCGTTTGGAACCGCTCAGGACATTACTGTTGGCAGCGCCCCGGTTCGGGCGGTTCGAATTGGATTTGTCGGTGAGCTGGGATGGGAATTGCACGTCCCCACCGAGTTCGCTGTCCATGTGTATCAGACGTTGCGCGTGGCTGGGGCAGTTCATGATATCCGTGACGTCGGGTATCGCGCGATTGACTCGCTGCGACTGGAAAAAGGATACTTGTATTGGTCCGGTGAAATATCGCCAGATTACACCCCGATCGAGGCCGGATTGGGATTTCGGGTTCATCTGAAGTCAGGCGGTGATTTCATTGGTCGCGATGCGCTGGCCAGGCAAAAGGCCGATGGTCCGGATCGAAAACTGTGTACCTTTGTAACGCCGGACAAGCTGCCGCTGTACGGGGGGGAAACCATTCTGCAAGAGGACACTGTTGTCTCGCTCGCGACCAGCGCCGGATTTGGCCATTCGGTTGGTCAGACAATAATCTTTGGCTATCTGGATCGCGAACTCTGGAACCAGTCCCATTTTGACATCGAGGTGTTTGGCGCGCGCCATCCTGTCACGCGGGTCGACGGGCCACTGTATGATCCGCAAAATGAAAACCTGAAGTCCTGAGGAGGCGTCATGTCCGAATACACCAAAACCATTCTGAGCACGCTTCGCAAAACACCGGGGTTTGGTTCCCTTGTCGCCAATGAGTGTACGATTACCCGGCTGGGCGGGTTAACAAACCTTGTTCATCTGGTCGACACCGGGAATGACCGGGTGATCGTGCGCATTCCCGGCGAAGGTACCGAGGAATATATCAATCGGGCGACGGAGATTTCCAATGCCACGGCCGCGTGGCGGGCAGGGATTTCGGCCGAAGTTCTTTGGGCGGATCCCACATCTGGTGACATGGTCAGCCGGGCCATCGACAACATTGAAACCATGACCCCGGCTTTGTTCAAATCCCGTTCCGGGTCGCCGGGCCGGGCGGGCCGGGCACTGTCAAAGCTGCATAATTCCGGAGAAACATTCGAATTCCGATTTGAGTTGTTTGCCATGATAGACGAATATCTCGGTGTTCTATCAACTCGGGATGTGAGTTTGCCAGAAGGCTATCATGACATCGTCACAGCAGCCGAACCGGTCAAACAGGCGCTGGCGGCCAACCCGGCCACTTTGGCCCCGTGCCATTGCGACCCGTTGTGCGAAAACTTTTTGGATGAGGGTCAGGCGATGTGGATTGTCGACTGGGAATACTCAGGCATGAATGACCCACTGTGGGACGTTGGAGATTTGTCGGTCGAAGCCGAAATGGATGCCGTTCAGGAGGCAGAGTTGCTGCATGGCTATTTCGGTCGCGCACCAACAGACGCAGAATTGGGGCGTGTGGTGATTTACAAGGCAATGTGTGATTTGCTGTGGACGCTTTGGGGCCTGATCCAGCACGCCGACGGTAATCCTGCTGAAGACTTTTGGCTGTATGCCATCACCCGATTTGAACGTTGCAAAACCCTGATGCTGGACCCTTCTTTTGCCGCACACGTTCATGCCGTAGCCAAGACATAAAACCATGCGATCAGGACGCGTCCCCATGGGGCGTTTCCCTGACCGGATGGATCGGTTTGCCAACCGATTGCAGCCCCCTTTGTGTTTGTGGGGATCGAAGGGCGGCAGAGATTCTGCAGGCCGGTCTTTTGCACATCGTTGCCATAGCAGACCCGTGGCCAACTGGCTGAAAGTCAGATGCGATGAACTGCGTCAAGCAAATGCACAGGTGACGGCTTCCCAAAGGCAGCAGGCGGGTGTGAGCCACAGGTATCCCAGGGACATCATCGGATAACCGGGCCCTTTTGGGGCCCGGCCTGATGTTCATCAAACTTCTGTTCTGAACAGGGTGCTCCCCTGTTACTCGGTGGCCAATTTGCGGGCCAGATCAACCGTGCGCGATTGGGCCATTGCCACCGAGCGTTCCCAACGGGCGTCCTTGAACTCTTCGTATTCGATGGCGACCGTTTCCATTTCTTCACGCTTTGCACCCAGATACAGGGCGGAGGCAGCCAGGGCAGGGTCCAACCCGTTCAGATGAGCCCGAGATCCGCCCGGCGCGAAATCGAATTCGCCACGAGATGACAGGATGACCAGCTGTTTGCCACTCAAAATCGGTTCGATGGGTGTATCGCCCCGAGCCAAGTCAAAACTAAAGGTCAATCCAACCCGCGCAATCAGATCGAACCACGCCTTGAGCGCGGCAGGCATCGAATAATTGTACATCGGTGCACCGATGGCGATCACATCAGCTGCCTTGATTTCGTCGATCAAGGCATTGGATTCAGCCAGGATGGCGTTTTGGGGCGCGGTCAATTGCTCAGGGTCGGAAAAGACGGCCGCAATCCAGTCTTCGTTGATGATTGTTGGCGGGAAAAGGCCGACATCGCGATGGGTGATTTGCCCGCCGCCTTGGGCGGTCCAAGTTTCGGCAAACAGAGCCGACAGTTCACGGGTGTGCGACCGGTTTTGACGTGCGCTGGAATGCACCATCAGAAGGGATTTGTTGGTAGACATCAGGGTCTCCATTGATGTTGAACGTGTGTTGGATTTTTGTGGTGGGATGGGGTTCAGCCGGAAAAGAACGGCTCTGCATTCAGGCCGGTCGCGGCAAAGGCATCGGCAATGGATGGCAACATATCCCAGGCCTGGGATGCGATGACCCAGCCTTGGGGATTGCGTACCAAAAGAAACGCGCTGATATCCTGGGTCACTGTCTTGCGGTTTTCGTGCATTTCGCAGCCTGCCAACGCCACAGCCACGGCACCAGTGATCCAGATATGCAGGCCCCGCCCTTTTTCGCTGAAAACGGGCAATGCGCCTGAGTCACGCAGCGCAACCATTCGTTCGCCAAAATCGGCCGCTGTCTGGGCAGTGGCGGGGCGGGCAGATGCGAACAACGACGCGTCTGGCAGATATGCGCTGATCAGGGCCTGTGTGTCGGGAGAGGTGTGTTCATCCCAGCAAAGGGCAGCGAACTGGCGTTGGATCAACGCAGTGATTTCGGCGCGATCCTGGGCGATCTGGTCTGTGTCGGTCATGCGGATATTACCTGATTGGTGCGTGACAAAAGCGGTTCCAGGGCGGTTCCGGTATTCAGGACAACATCGTCTGTTCCCTGAGGGGCTGTTATGGTCAGAGAATAGCCGGGCAAACCCTGCCCGAACGGCAGCGCCAGGGCGGGCATGTCTAGAAAGGCACCCAGCATGGTCAGGCTCAGTGCCCGCGCGTTGTGACGGGCGAACCCGGTCTGATCCGCAATCATGTCCAGACGGGGTGGTAGGTCCGGTACGGTAGGCAGGATCATCACTGCGCCGTCCAGTTGATCACGCAATTGGGCCTGAAGACGCGGTCGTGCGTCGGTCAACGCGGCGATGTCTGCCGTGGATATTTGCCGAGCTGCGTCCAAACGGACCCTGACATTCGGATCAAGTCGCGGATTGTCCAACCGGGTATAGGCTCCCAGGTTGATCCGCGCCTGGGCTGCGACCAGTGTTCCGTATTGGGCAAACAATGCCCGGACCGCGGGTAACACGGGTATCGGACGGCGTTGAACGCGCCATCCGTCGGTTTGCAGTTGGCGGCACACATCGTCCAAAAGCGTTTCAATCTCTGGTGAAAGACATCCCAGATCCGCAGCGGTGGGCAGGACCACATGACGGTGCACGGGCGGGACCGTTTTCGAAGGCGCAGTCAACCGCATGGCCTGATCCAGGTAAGTTATGGTCTGCATGTTGCGGGCCATGGGGCCGGGCGTGTCCAGTGCCGGTGCCAGGGGCAAGATACCGCGATTGTCATATCGACCAAGTGTCGGGCGGAATCCGATGATCCCTTGATACGCGGCAGGAACCCGTACGGACCCCGACGTGTCGGTGCCTACCGCCATATCAGCGATGCCCAGAGCGATGGCGGACGCGCATCCAGACGATGATCCGCCCGGAACCAGATCGGCATTCAGGCCGTTTGGAGGCGTGCCAAAATGCGGGTTTGTCCCCAATCCTGAAAAGGCAAATTCGGACATATTCGCGTGCCCCATGGGCAGGGCACCGGCATCAACCAACTGGCGTACCAACGGGGCGCATTCGGTTGCGGTTGGCGCACCAAAGCTGCGCGAACCGGCCGTGGTCGGTAGGCCCCGCACGTCGATATTGCCCTTGATCACGACAACTTGCCCGTCCAACGGCCCCAACGATACTCCGGCCTTGCGTCTGGCGTCAGACACCCGGGCCAGATCATACAGCCGCGCGTCGTCTCGTCTGAGAAACACCGAAGCCGCCGTGTTTTGTTCCACGCGCTCCAAAACCCGGGCGAGCCGCTTTACCGCCCCCATCAGAACAGAACCGGTCGCGTGTAATAGGGCAACTCCTCCAGCCGGACGGCTGTGGAATCCTTGGCCGCTTCAGCGCGCACGTGGGCGGCGATTTCATGCAGAGGCGCAAACCAGACATCCCCCCGGTTCAGAACCCCTTCGAGCCAAGTTTCCACCTGTTGCCAGCGCGCCAGGCGCCCGGTCAGGAAAGGATGCCAGATCGCCAGCCAAAACCCGCCAGCAGTGTACTGGGCTTCGAATTCTTCCCAAAACCCTTGCAGCCCGTGGCTGGGACCGACGATCGGCATCATGTAGTCGATTTCCGCGTAGTGGGCAAAAGTGGGCCAGTCGTCTGTGCCCCAATGTACCGGCAGTTCGACCAGTGATCCCTGATCTGTTTTCATCTGATAGGGGATGTCATCCGCCATCAGCGAGCTGTCATACAAAAACTCGTGCTCGATCAGCAAATCAATCACGGTCTGGTTTACATTGTAAACGGGCGCACGATAGCCCCGAGGAGTGTTACCGATCACCCGTTTGTGACTGTCCATGGCACGTTCGAACCAGGCCCGTTGTTCGGCCGGTCCGTGGTCAGTAGGGTCTTCGTGCAGATACCCGTGGTGGCCGATTTCATGGCCATCTTTCAGGATCATCTCCATGGCGTCAGGGTATTGTTCGACGACCCACCCAGGGGCAAAAAACGACTGTTTCAAACCAAATTTGCGATAGGTTTCCAAAATGCGCGGGATGGCGACCGTCGGGCCATATTTACCCATCGAAATAGGATAGAGCCGGTCATGCCCGTCTTTTGGACGCGAGATATGGATCAGGCTGTCGGCGTCGATATCAAAGCTGATGGCACAGGCACAGCGGGCCCCGTTGGGCCATTTGATTGGAGTGCGGATCATTGGAAGTCCTTTTCATTAGACCGGGCACCATAGCGCGTCACCGGCGGATGGGTGTTCTCAGCGTTGCAATCCCAACGGGCGTACCACCGCATCAAATAGGGGCGCAGATCACGTTGGAGCTGGGCAGCGACCGGGGCAGGGGGCGTACGGTCCAATTCGGCGCGCAGCTGATCCATCAGGGCATTGGTGTTGAGTCCGGTGACGTGGCGATCCTGAAGGACGGTATGCCCATCAATCAAAACATGACGTACATCCTGTGCTTTGGCCCGGCCCACGATCAATTCAACGGGATCAATGGCCGGGCTGGTCCAGGGGGCCGTCATGCGGGTCAGATCCAGAACCACGGCATCAGCGCAATATCCGGGATACAGCTGGCCCAACTCGTGCCCGCGCCCCAATAGCCGGGCGCCATCCTGGGTCGCCATCTCCAACACACGGCGTGCCGTGAGGGCAGGGGCGGTGACGTGGGGCGGCTGGTTCAGGGTCAACGCCAGTCGCATTTCTGCGAACATGTCCTCATCCCCGGCCAATGTTGTGCCATCCATGCCCAAAGCGACGGTGACGCCGGCGTCCAGCATCGTCGCAGCAGGGGCAATCCCGGATCGCAACCGCAGGTTCGAACCTGGGTTGTGGCTGACTTGAGTGCCGCGCGCAGCAATCATGTCTATGTCCGATGGTGTCGCCCATACGGCATGAGCCAGCGACAGCCGCCCGCCCAACAATCCCATGCGCTCAAAATGCGCGATCACCGAATGTGCACGAATGCGGGGGCTTTCCAGGCTTTCGTAGTGACTCTCCAGCGCGTGGGTCTGAATGCGGGTATCCACCCGCTCAGCGGCCTGGGCAATTTTGCGCAGTACATTGTCCGGTGTCCATTGCGGGCCGGTGGGCCCGAACCAGAAACTCTGTGGTCCCGATGCATCACGGGCGAGGGAAGAAACCAGATCCAGGTAATCAGTGGCCGACAATCGCTCCCGCGCAGCTTCGCTGCGGGCCAGTTGCCTGCGCAATGACAGGGGCAATGTCGCAAGAAACGCGGCTTCTTCTCCTGTGCCATGCACAATTCGGTTCTGCCAACGTTCGCCGGGTGCAATAGCAGCGCGCAGTCCCAATTGACGATAAGCGTCGGCTTTGGCCGTCAGAGAGGTTTCCGCCTGTGCGCGGGATGCCCCAGCCGCGCACATGTCAACCACGGCTGTCACGCCGGTTTGCAACAGGCGGGCCCCGGCATGGGCTGTTGCAACATGTGGGGATAGGTCGACCATCGCCGGACCGTTGAACATCCACGGTTCCAAAAAGTCATCGGCAATCGCTTGATTGGCCAGTTCGACACCGTAACAATGATGATGCGCATTGATCAGACCCGGCAGAATGGCACAGCCGAGCCCGCCAATTTCCGGCAATCCCGCGTGCTGCTGACGTAGGGCCCGGGTGGGTCCAACGTCAGCAACTCGACCATTGCGGATCAGTACAGAGGTGTTGGTGCGCACGTCCTGCGCGCACAGAACCACCCACCGGCCGGTCAACAACAGCGATGTCATCTCAGCCGCCTGTTACCCGAAATTCCAGAGTATCTGGTGTGGTGCCAACGCCATTGACCGGTGTCACATCCTGTGGACAGGCGGACATGACAGCAACCACATCGGTTTCAGCGCGAAAGGACATCTGATCGCCAGGGGCGGACACAGGCGGTTCAAAACTGGTGCTGCCATCGGCGCGCACCGGCACATTCATCCACAGGTTAAAGGGCGCAGGTATGGCAGGGGCGCGCAACCCGATAGCGATCAATGCCTGACGCAGGTTGTCGGAGCAATTGTCGTGGTATTCGGCGCACCCCAGCTGCTGATAACGCGCATGATCACAGGACGCGATCACCGTGTCGTGGACACCGGGGGATGTATCTTCGGTGATCGTCATCAGGTCGTGCCGCAGGTTCGATGTGATCCCGTCTCCTACCTTGGGGAAAATCGATCCCAGCGCGGTGTGCAGATGTTCCATCGAGGAATATTCGCCCAAGTCATCCGAGGCAAAGATCCAGAAATCGCAGACCTGATGACCGGATGGGTTCGAAATGGTCAGGGTTTGGCCCGCATTAACCCGCACAGCCATGCCGCAACGCGCTGCGATGGTGTAAAGCCGTCCCGGTTCGGGCGACCCGTCTGCCGAAATCGCTATGTCGAGAGAACGGTTGGTACCGTCCGGTTGGCCGGGATCGAATACAGTCATGGTGCGGACCTTTCGCGGGAAATCATCCTCTCCAGCACACACCAAAGCGGGGCTCGCGAAAACTGAGGAAAATTCAGGTCAGACCAAAGGTTTTCTAAGGTTTCCCCCAAGGCAAAAGGGTTGAAGGGCTCTGAACCAAAACAGGTCCTGTGTTGCGATCAAATCCCCAGAGTTTCCATGCGCTGTTGAATGTCCTTTATGCTGACAAGGCGATCGACCCAGTCCTGTGGTGGACCATGAACCGCGCCCAGCACACCCCCAAGCAGGATTGCACGACCACAGGAATCACCCCCGGCCCGAATGTTGCGACGGATGGCATCTGTGTAAGTCGGAGCGGTCAACAGGGTATGAACCACGCTGGGTAGACCAAAGGACAGCTCGCACGCCATGCCAATATCGGCAGTAAAGTCTTCGGTGCTTTGATCGGTAGCGGCGCAGGCGGCCTCCAAAGTGGCGCGAATGGAGGTATCCGCGACTGCGAGCCCGGCGTTCACGGCCTGGCGGGCGTTGTGACCATCGCGGGCGGCGACCAGCATTGCGGTTGCAACCTGTCCATAAACCTCGGCGATATCCGTGTTGTTTGTGGTGCGAATAGCGGCCACGGCATTGCGTTCTTGCCCGGCGGCGATCAATGCCGGCAGCTTTGCCACCGCGGGCAACTGTGTGTCGTCTGCTCCAGGACAGGCAGAATCCCCCGTCTTTCGGGCCATCAGGTTTTTCAGAGTTTCGCGGGTGGCGTGGTCAATATACCCCTGATAACTCCCGCCGTCGCTAAAATGGCTCAGAAACGCCTGTTCGTAGTGGGTTTGGTTGTATCGCCCTTCTGATGTCGCAAGTGCGTGCAACATGACCATCAGCTGTTCGCCGTATTGGGTCAGATCGCCAGGTGCCTTGGACGGGTGTGCGAAATAGGACGGGATCCCGTCATAATCTTGCCTGGTGGTGATGCAGAATTCCGGTTTTGCCCCCCCTACGGCACGAATGCGCGGTTGATCATAAATCCAGTGCAGCCCCAGGGATGCGGCATCCCCGACCAGTGCGCCCAAAATCATGTCGCGATTTTTGCTCATCCCGCCTGTCTCCTATCCCTGCACCGCACCGCGGTCAGCATTCAGTTTCTGTCCGGTAATGTTAACGGCCAGCGGCGATGCGAGGTAGAGGTACGAAAGCGCAACATCTGTGGCGGATTGAACACCCGGCAGGGATTGATCATTGCTGATTTCGCGCGCAACCTCTTCCGCAGAGATGCCACGGTCGCGCGCAATTTCCTTTAGAGTATTCAACGCAGGACCGGTCATTACCCAACCCGGGCAGACCGCGTTGACCCGAATCCCGCGGGGACCCAATTCATGCGCCAACGTGCGCATGAACCCGATATTGGCGTGTTTGGAGGCGACATACGCACCCAGCTCCGGCACTGCCGTGCTGCCCCAAATTGATGCAGTGATGATAATACGTCCTCCGTCCCGCATCAGCGGAACAGCAGCGCGGGTGGAAAGATAGGTGCCCACCACGTTGATATCTATGACGCGGCGAAACGTGGCTTCGGCATCGGCGCTGCGATCATCAATAGGGGTCACAGCTTCTAGACCCGCGTTGGCGACAAACACATCCAATGCCGGGATCTGGCTGAATATGGCGTCTACCCGTGCGCTATCGGTAATGTCACAGGTCCAGCCGGTGACGGATTGTCCGGTTTCCCCGGCCAAGGTGGCCGCAGCATCATGTACATCCTCTCCTTGTGACAGAATGTGAACCGTTGCGCCCTGGTGGGCAAAGGAGTGGGCCACGCCATATCCGATGCCTCGGCTGGCACCTGTCACCATGACGGTCTGCCCGCTGAAATCGAGCCCGCGAATGTCTTGCATGTTCTGTGTCTCCGACAAAAAAGGACGGTGCCGGCCAGAGCCAGACACCGTTTGAGTTCAGGGAGTATGTCTTACCAGGTCAGTCCTGCGGCCGGTCGGGATGGAAACCAGCTTTCGGGTTCGGGATAGTCCCAATCATCGGGAAAGACGTAGGTTTCAAACGTGGTGCCGGTGGCGTCCTGGGTATCGAAAAAGGCAAATGAATTGCGTCCTTGCCATTTGCCTGACTGCACCATTTCGAACCCGCGTTGTTCCAGATCAGCAATCCGTTGCTCCCACGGCATGTCATTGCAGTCATAAGCGATATGGTGAAAACCGGTTCCGTGCTGGTCCAGGAAATCCTGAAAGATGGATGGCCCCCACAAAGGTTGCATCAGCTCCCAGATCATGTTGCCAGATTTGGCAAAACACACCTTGAGCGCGAATTCGCAAGGGGTGCCACGATAGGTTTGATCCGTCACAGTTTCCGGTGAAAACGTATAGACGGCCCATGGACCAATGCCCAATTTGCACAAGCCTTCCATCGTTTTGATATGGTCGTCGGTGACGATGCACAATTCGACGACGTTGCCCAGAAAGGTATTGGACAACGTTTCATTGGTCACGACAGATGGCAGGGTGGACAGGTCCATGGGCCGGCTCCTTACTTTTCGGTACCGTCGACACCGGCGATGGCAAGATGCGGTAAAGGCATCACCCCAAGCTGGAAGAACAGGCCCAGAGTGTCTTCGTGATAGAGGTAGTCGGTGACTTTGCCGTTCGCGTCGAACTTGAACCACTCGGCACCATAAATGTCGACTTTGCGGCCGGTGCCGGGGATGCCGTAAAAGTCTCCCTTGTGGGTGCCGCGCAGGCGGAACCGGCTCATCACAGTGTTGCCGTCGGCGACCAGATCAATGGCGTCCTCATGGATGTCGGGAAAGGCGGCGCGCCAGAAATTCACCAGCGTCTTGAACCCTTCGCGGCCCGTAGGCCAGCCTTCGAGAAACTGGGCGTGGCTGACGTTCTCGTCAAAGATTTCGTCGATCTTGTCCATGTTGCCTTGGTTCCAGCAGATGCCATAGATATCGGCGACGGTCTGTTTGTTGCGATCCTGTTCGGTCATGTTGGTCTCCTGTTTCCGGTCGGGAGCACCGTGGCAACCAGACGGTGCCTGTGTCACCCGACGAAACCTCATGCCTGGGCTGAGGAGATTTCAGGCACTGTTTCAGGGAATCCCCGCTAACACTGCCGTCAGCCTCTTGGTTGGTGTCCGATGTTCCATCGACTCCGGCAGAGCGGCGATGACCGTGCGCAACGGCCCATCACACAAATGGCGGACAGGTCCGATCCCTTGTGGTTTCGGTCTACGGGAAAGGTTTGCTCAAACGCACCTGCGCCCCGCCCAAGGACAGAAAACCAAAACGTTCCAACTGGGAGGAACACGAAAATGACACTCAACACATTCAAGACCAGAGCCCGAACCGGCCTGTTGGCCTGTGCGATGGCGGCCTGTGGATTCACGGCAGCGGCGGACATTATCTCGTTGGGCGCGCCTATTCCCTTGACCGGGTATTTTGCTGCCGATGGTGTCACGATGGAGCAGGCGATCACCTTGGCGGTGGATGAAATCAACGCCAAGGGCGGTTTGCTGGGCAATGAAGTAGAAGTCGTGACCTTTGACATCGGCGATTTGACCCCGGACAAGCTGGCCGCTGCGGCTGCAAACCTGATCGAACGCGGCGGTGTCAGCGCGCTGATCAACGGCTATGGCGGTATGGGGCCGGACATTCCGGCGTTTTGTCCGTATGGCATCCCTTATATCCACAATGACGCTGTGATCGGCGTGATCGACCTGGCAGAACGTATGGGATGCAATGCCATCTTCAACGCGTCGGATGTGGATGTGAATTACGGCAAATCACAGTTTGATATGGTGCTGAATACCGGTCATGATTTTGGCACAAAACGTCTGGCCATTGTGCACGGTGATTTCGAATGGGACATCAACAATGCCAAATCCATGGCGGATGCAGCCGAAGCCGCCGGTTGGGAAGTCGTTTACGTTCAGGAAGTGCCGTATGACACCGTGGAATGGACGGGTATCCAGTCCCAGATCCGGGCAGCAGAGCCATCGCTGATTCATCTCGAAGCGCTCGAGCCTGCAGTCGCCACAACGTTTTTGTCGCAATACAAGAATAACCCAGCAGGCGAGGCGTTGTTGAATGTCGGCTATATCGGTGCAACCCCCGGTCTGGATGATGTGATTGTACAGGGTCAGGCCGAAGGCATCCTGACGTTCACTCTGAATGCTCATCAGGACAACGAAGCGGGCAATGCATTCGTCGAGCGTTGGAAAGACGCCTATGGCGCAGAACCTTCGGTCAGCCTGGCTGCCGCTGTATACGACATGGTCAACATGTGGGCCGCTGCCGTAGAACAGGTTGGCAATGCGGATGATCACGCCGCCGTCGCCAGTGCAATCCGAGACATGAAATATGACGGTCTGGTTGGCAAATTCGCCTTTAACGACCGCAACTTTATCGACAACGGGTCCGAGACCCAGCCCGCGCAGCTGTTCCAGGTGCAAAACGGCCAGCGCGTGCGCCTGGTCGTGGGTGACACCCGTGTGGGTGACATCGTGAAACCGTCGTGGATCCAATAACGATCCCGACGTCCGCCGCGCCTTTGCTCTCCCCCTTTTCTTGCAAAGGTGCGGCGTTGTTTTCTCTCGTTTTCCGTCACTCAGAGCCGGAAGGAGCCTCTGCATGACACAAATGTCTCTCACAAACGTCACGATGCAATTTGGACCGTTCCGGGCGTTGACGGATCTGTCGTTTGAAATTGAACGTGGTGAAATTCTGGGCGTTGCCGGGCCAAATGGAGCCGGGAAATCGACGTTGATGAATGTCTGTACCGGTGGGTTGCAGGCGACCCGTGGTTCCGTCGTGTTTAACGGGCAGGACATCACCGGGTTCAAGCGCCATTCCCGCTGTGGGCTGGGAATTGCTCAGACCTTTCAGATCCCGACGCTATTGTCGTCGGTCACGGTTGGTGAAAACCTGCTGGCGGGTCAGATCTTTGGGCACGAAGTTCGCGGCGCGGCGATGGACATTCCGCTGCGCGATATCCTGTATCTGACCCAACTGGAGGATCAGTTGACCCTGCCTGCATCTCAGGCGGATTTGTTGACCCGCAAGCGGATCATGTTGGGGGCGGCGCTGGCTACAGGCCCCGAGATCATCTTTATGGACGAACCCTTGGGTGGGTTGAACGCCCAGGAAATTGTCGAATTCCTGCAAGTGATCCGCCATGTGCGTGAAGAATTGGGCATCACCATTGTTATGGTCGAACACAAGACCCGTGCCCTGGCTGAGATCGCAGACCGCATTCTGATCATCAATTTCGGCGCGTTTGTCATGCTGGATACGCCCGGTGTGGTGCTGAATGACGACCATGTGGTCGAAATTTACCTGGGAAAGAAACACGATGCTTGAGGTGAGTAATATCAACGCCTTCTACAGCGATTTCCATGTGTTGCATGATGCGTCGCTGAAGGTGAACAAAGGAGAGTTGGTGGCTGTCGTCGGTGCCAACGGACATGGCAAAAGTACCCTGCTCAAAGCGATCTGCGGTTTGACCCCGGTGAAGTCTGGAAAAATCCGGTTCGCCGACCACGACACGACCAGCCGTCGCGCACCGCATCTGGTGTCGCAGGGGTTGGTTTATGTTGCCGAGGACCGACGGTTGTTTCCGGACATGACCGTGTTGGAAAACCTCCAATTGGGGGCCTATCTCGCGCAAGCGCGGGCACAGGAAAAACGCAATCTGGATCATGTGTTTTCGCTTTACCCCCGGTTGGCTGAACGGCGCCACCAACTGTGCCGCTCGCTATCGGGGGGAGAAGCACAGATGGTGGCGCTGGGGCGTGGGTTGATGTCGAACCCGACGCTATTGGCGATTGATGAACCGTCGCTGGGCCTGGCTCCGAACTTGACTGAAACCATGCTGCAAACCGTATCTCAGCTGAACCGCGACGGCCTGACGGTTCTGCTGGTGGAGCAAAGCCTCGCACTTTTGAAGGGCATGATTGATCGGGTTTACACAATCGAAGAAGGCACGGTCAGCGAAACGGACACCGACAACATGCAGGAGGTCCTATGACCCAGATCTTCGAAATTCTGCTGAGCGGGATCACCCAGGGCGCTGTGTATTGTTTGGTCGCGGTTGGGCTGTCGCTGGTCTATGGCGCATCGCGCATTTTGAACTTTGCCCATGGGTCGCTGTATTCTCTGGGCGGTTTTCTGGCGTGGTATCTCGTGGCAGGCGGGTTTGACCTGCCATTGTGGATGGCCGTGCTGATCATATTGCCGGTTCTGGCCCTGACCGGGATCGGGATCGAACGCGTGATCATCCGTCCGCTGCGCGGCTCTGACAACTGGAAGATCAATACAATCATGGTGACGCTGGGCCTGGCTTTTATCATTGAAAACGGCCTGCAGCTGGTGTTCGGCCCGGGCACCCGCACCATTGCGCCCTTTGTCGAGGGGACGTTGGAACTTGGGGGGATTACGCTGAGCTGGTACAAGGTTTGGATCTTTGCGATTTCGCTGATGTTGGTTGGGGCGCTGGAGTATTTTCTAGGCCACACCCGGTACGGCCAGGCCGTGCGCGCCGTCAGTCAGGACATGCAGGGTGCCAATCAGGTGGGGATCAACGTCAATCAGGTGTTTTCGTTCACCTTTGCGCTGTCGGTGGTTTTGACCGGGATCGCCGGTATCCTGTTGGCACCGGTGTTTCTGGTGTCTCCGTTGGGGGGATGGGCCCCTTTTCTCAAGGCGTTTGTGATCGTTGTTCTTGGTGGTTTGGGCAGCACCAAGGGCGCGTTCGTCGCGGCCTTTATCCTGGCCGTTCTAGAAGCGTTTGTCATTTTCTATATTGGCCCGAGCTGGGCCATGCCGGCCTGGCTGGTGATGTTGATCGTCGTTCTGATGGTCCGTCCAAAGGGTCTGTTCGGTGTGTGGGAGAACTGAGATGTCTGATTTTTCAAAACCCGATACGTCGATGATTGCATCGGTATTTACTGGCAAGGGGTTGGTGCGGGATTCGCTGGTCTTTTGGGCGGTGATCGCTGGGTTGGCGATGCTGGGTGCGGTGCTGGGGGACAGCTATGTCCGTCACATTTTTATCCTGGTGTTCATTTGGTGCATCGTGATTGCCAGCTGGGATCTGATTCTGGGGTATGCCGGGATTTTCAACTATGCCCAATTGGTGTTCTTTACATTCGGAGCCTATGGCTCGGCGATGTTGTCAATCTATGCCGGTTTCACGCCGCTGTTGTCCATCCTGAGCGCCGCCGCAATCGGTGCAGTGATCGGCGTGGTCATTGCGATTCCGAGCCTGCGATTGAAGGGCGAATATGTGGCGTTGTTTACTTTTGCCGTGCATCTGGCGCTACCGCCGCTCATCCAACAGGGCAAGGCGATTGGCATGGGTGGCAACACCGGATTGCTAGGTATCCCGTGGTTGAACCTGTTCGGCTTTCAGGTGTCGTCGATTGACAAGCTGACCTGGTATTGGGTTTCGCTGTTTCTGGGCGCGTTGTGTGTCTGGCTGATCTATTTCATCGTGTTGCGGGGGCGTATGGGGTTGGCCTTTGTCGCGATGCGGGATGCGGATACATTTGCTCAGGCAATTGGCGTCAACGAATATAAATACAAACTGTTGGCCTTTGTTGTATCTGCCGTTTTCACAGCCGTCGCAGGAGGGATCTATGCCCATTATACCAGCGTCGTAACGCCCAAGATTCTGGGGACCGAGTTTTTTCTGATGGCAATGGTCATGTTGGCCATTGGCGGAATGGGTCGGTTCCCCGGAGCGATATTGGGCGTATTCCTGGTGGTCATTGGCAATGAGCTGCTGCGCAGTTTTGATGACTATCGGCTGCTGCTGCTCGGAGTGGTCGTGGTGGTGACGGTAATATGCCTGCCTCGGGGGATTGCGGGGCTGTTTGAAAGACAATCAAAGCAGCCGTGAACCAATGGGGCCCGCCCGGTATCTGGCTGGCTCTATTGGTAATTCCGTTCAACCCACCGATCCAGCTGTGCCACGACCCGGCGCAGGGACGCCCCCCGATCCGTCAGGGTGTATTCCACATGTGGTGGAAAGATCTGGACCTGTTTGCGACTGACAAGTCCAAGGCCTTCGAGATCGCGCAACACGCCTGTGAGAACCTTTTGTGAGATGCCGGACAATCGGTTGCGCAACACATTGGTGCGCATCGCCCCATCGCCCAAGGCATCAATTGTCAGCAAAGCCCATTTGTTCGACAACTTTCCCAGAAAGACATGCGACGGGCAGCGGTCTGAAAAAACGTCGCCGATCTGGCAGGGTTCGCTGGTCTGATCGGCTGCCCCGGTTGGTGTCATTGGTCTGCTACCGAATTGGGGATCCCTTTTGCTCCGGCAAACACCACCAGAATGCGCACTGGCACATCGCCGGTATTCTGCCCATTGTGCGAGGTCGCTATCGCCTCATACACCGCCTCACCGGCTGTGTAAGTGCGGGTGCCATGTTCTCCATAATCCACGGTCAGCTCGCCTTCGAGCATGTAGCCCACCAATGGAACCGTGTGGTGGTGCCATCCGGTTTGCGCATTGGGCGGCAGGGTCACGATGGCGGTGGTGATTTGTGCGGGATCTGAGGGATAAGTGATTTCTTGCCCCAACACGGTTTCCCCTGCGGACAACAGCAGCTTTACCTGTGGTTTGGGGATCTCCTGGGCAACCAGAGATCCTGCGCTCAGACACAAAGCGCAGACAAAGGTGGTCAGGGTCTTCAAGGCGAGAACTCCAGCAAATCGGTCAATGTGACATTAGGTTGGTGAACTGTCTAACACCAAACACAATTTTCTGATGTCAGAAATTTCAGAACGCGGAACCGATAACTAATTATGATTCATTGTAAATCTGACTGTTCACGGCGTTTCACTCATGGGCTGAGCTTTTCTCAGTTGCTGGAATCCGGTGTGCGGCGATCCTGTGTACACAACCAGGCCCTCCAATAAGTGAGGGCCATACAGTGACCAACAGGAAGACCGACACAGTGACCGATCTAGCCAAACTCAGCGCGACAGAAACCGCCCTGGCCATCCGCGAACGCCGGGTGTCCGCCACCGAAGTCATGCAGGCCGCAATTGCCCGGATCGAAGCTGCAGATCCCAAGTTGAACGCTTTTGTGTTCACGTCATTTGACGAAGCATTGGACAATGCCAAAAAGGCCGACGAAGCCGTAGCGCGCGGCGATGCATTGGGCGCGCTGCACGGTGTGCCGACCGCGATGAAGGATTTGTTCGACTTCAAACCTGGCTGGCCCAGCACGTTGGGTGGCATTCCTCAGCTCAAGGAAAACATCGCTGACATGAAGTGCGGCTTTGTCGAGAGCATGGAGGCCGCAGGCGCGATTTTTGTGGGCAAAACCAACAGCCCGGCCATGGGTTTCCGGGGAACCACGGACAACGCGGCCTTTGGTCCGACGTCAAATCCGTTTGACACCACCCGCAATGCCGGTGGGTCGTCAGGTGGATCTGCGGCTGCTGTGGCCAGCGGTATGCTGGCCGTGGCCGAAGGCACCGATGGAGGTGGGTCGATCCGCATTCCGGCGGCTTGGACCAATACGGTTGGCTACCGCGCATCGGCGGGGCGCACGCCGCTGTTGGTGCGCCCCAACGCGTTTGCCAACACGTTGCCGTATATCTTTGAGGGCACCATCACCCGCAATGTCCAAGATGCCATCGTGTCGCTGGGCGTCTTGCAGGGTGCCCATCCGGGCGACCCGAATTGCTACGACATGGTCAATGATTTTGCCGATGCGGGCCTGCGCGGCATCAAGGGCATGAAAATCGGCTATAGCCCGAATTTGGATGTTTTCCCGGTAGAAGATGAGGTCAGGGATGTTGTCGCGGATGCTGTCAAAGCATTCGAGCAGGCCGGGGCCGAGGTCGAAGAGATCAAAATCGGCCTGACCCGGGATCAACGCGAATACAGCGACATCTGGTGCCGCCTGTTTGTACCCATCATGCGCCACAGTTTTGATGCGCTCAAAGCCAGCGGTCTGGATCTGCTGTCTGACGAACACCGCCATGGTTTGGCCCCGGATCTATTGGAGTGGGTTGAACGCGTCGGGCCGGGCTACAGCGCTGACGACCTGTTTCGTGATCTGTCGGTCCGCTCCGAAGTGTTCGACGCCTATCAGGCCACATTTGCCAAATATGATTTGATCGTCTCGCCGACTGTGACGGCAATGCCGGTGAAAAACACAACCGATGGCAATACCAAAGGTCCAATCCGGATCAATGGCATCGAAATAGATCCGCTGATCGGCTGGTGCCCGACGTTCCTGACAAACTTTACCGGGCATCCGTCGGTGTCCGTGCCTGCCGGGCTGGGGACATCCGGCCTGCCGGTAGGCCTGCATATCGCTGGACGTCGTCAGGCCGATGGCGACGTGTTGGCCGCTGCCGCCGCATTCGAACGTCTGCGTCCCTGGGCGCAGCACTATGACCGGATCGCGCTCTAACTCCCCGCGAACGGTTTCCTCCGGACCCGGCCCTCTGAACTCTCCCGAACTCTCCGGGGGTCGGGTTCTCTTTTGCCGAATGAAATCACCACTTCCAACAGGAGAACAAAGATGAAAAACACCTTCAAAGCCCTTGCGCTGTCCGCTGCGATGGTCGTCGGCGCCGCTACCGCCAGCTTTGCCGAAGACCGCCCGATCACCGATGCCGTGATCGTCGAATACCTGGAGTTCAACCTGGTTGATGGCTCCAACCCCGATGAATTCCTGCGCGAAACCCTGGCGATGGACGCGGTTCTGGAGGGCTATGACGGTTTCGTCGCCCGCCACCTGGCGCGCAACACCGACGGCTCCTGGGTCGAAGTCGTCTATTGGACCTCGCTGGAAACTGCTGAAGCCGCGTTGCCCCGTTTTGTCGAAGATCCGCGCACCAAGGGCTTTCTGTCGCTGGTCGATGGGGACTCGCTGTCAGTGAAATACTCCAACGTCTTTGAATTCTGATGATCTGGGCGGGGCGGCCCGGAGCTGCCTCGCCCCACTGATACAAACCGTAAAATCGCGGACCTCTTCCAACAGACCAACAGGGACAAACCCATGAAAAACATGACTAGAACCTTCGCTCTTGCGATGGGCCTGACCGTCGGCACGCTAGCCCAAGCCGCTGATATCAACGACGTCACGACCGAACAGGTGCGCGCCGCGGCGGCCAAGGCCTGTGAGGGTGGCAAAACCTACAAGGTCGCCTATAGCCATTCGGTTTCCGAGGTTGCGATCGTCAAGCAGGTGCGCCGGTTTGCCGATGCGCGCGCCGCGGATCTGGGCTGTGTGACAGTGCTGCATGACAACACGCAGGCCAATAACCTGGAACAGCAGATCAACGCCATCCAGGGCTGGATTACATTGGACGTTGACGCCATTGTTGTCTTGCCGATCGAACCCACTGCGTTGCAGCCGTTGAAACGCCAGGCGCAGGCACAGGGCATCAAATGGCTTACCTATCTGGGCAAGATGGACGGATCGGACGGATTCGTTGGGTTTGACCACGCGCAATCCGGTCAGATCGTGGCGCAGGCCGCCGTGGATTGGGCCAAGGCCAACAACGTCACAGATGCCAAAGCGTTGGTAACCACATTGACGCCGCTGCCACCTTTGGCCCCGCGTTGGACCGAAGTTACCCGAATATTTGCCGAAAACGGGATCACGGTCGTGGCCGAACAGGATGCCGCCGACCAGACCAATGGTCTGCGGGTGGCCGAAACCGTGCTGCAACAGCATCCCGATCTCGATATCATCATCGGCATGGCGGATGACGCCGCCGTGGGCGCGCTGCGTGCGATCAAGCTGAGTGGTGCCAATGGTGACGCGATGTTTGTTGGGGGTCAGGATGGCTCGCTCGAAGGGTTGTCTGCTGTGAACGACGGTGGGGCGTACCGCGCCTCTGCAGCGATCCTGATCAACGAACTTGGTGCTAATATCGTCGATCTGGCGCTGAATGCCGTGCGCGATGTCGAACCCAGCTTTGCCTATACCCCGACGGTTCTGGCCAGCAAGGCGGATCAGGCGTTGTTGGACAAGCTGCTCGCCAATTACGCCAACTGATGCGTCCCGGACAAGGAGACAACCAATGCGTCTTGAGGTGAAAGACCTGCGCAAATCCTATGGCCCGGTTGCCGTGCTCAAAGGGGTGGATCTGACCGTAAAGGCCGGAGAGGTTTTGGCCTTTCTCGGGGCCAATGGTGCCGGGAAATCCACGCTGCTGAACTGTGTCAGCGGGGCGCAGGACGCGGATGCAGGCGATATCCTTGTCGACGGGGCATCGCTGCGGGGCGCGTCACCCAGACAGGTTCAAGACCAGGGAGTTGCGATCATCTATCAGCACTTCCAAGTCTTTGAAGGTCTGAGCGTCGCCGACAACATTTTTCTCGGTCACGAGATCAAGCGTGGCGGTCGGGTGGACCGCCGCGCCCAGAACGCCCAGGCGCGCGATCTGCTCGCGCGTTTGGGAGTTGACGATATCGACCCGCGCGACTACTTGGGCGCGCTGGGGGTCGGAGAACGCAAGGTGGTGGAAATTGCCCGCGCGCTGCGATTGAAACCGAAATTCTTGATCCTGGATGAACCGACCGCATCCTTGTCGGACAAAGAGGCCAAAGCCCTGCACGAGGTGATCCGCCAGGCGGTGGCAAATGACGGAATCGGGGTGATCTATGTCACCCACTTTCTCGATGAAATCCCCAAGATTGCCGATCAGGTCACGATTCTGCGCGATGGTCGCATTTTGTGGACCCGGCCTGTGGGCGAGGTGTCGATTGCCGACATGACGGATGCGATTTCACCGGATGCGCTGATGAGCGGGCTGGAGAGTATCCCCTTTGTCGCGGATGGCCCCGAAGCCCTGCGGCTGAGTCAGCTAAAGACAGGATTTGTTGGCCCCATCAACGTGGGGCTGCACCGGGGCGAGGTGCTGGGTATCTATGGGTTGATGGGTGCGGGGCGCACCGAATTTCTGGAATGTCTGTCGGGTGCCGCGCCGCTGTCGGGGGGGGAGATGATATTGAATGGCGAAAAACGCGCCTTTTCTTCGCCACGCGATGCGCTGACCAACGGGGTTGCACTGGTGGCGAGCGATCGCAAGGAGCAAAGCCTGTTTGCCAGTTTTTCGGCAGTTGAAAACCTGATGGTGCCACATATGGGCCGATCGCCGATGCCACGGCTGCTGCGCAGCTTTCAGCAGGAAGGACGTGGTTTTGAACGGGCGGCCCGGCGTTTGAACATCCAACCACCGAACCCCCGTTTGCAGGGGCAGCGGTTCAGCGGCGGCAACGCCCAGAAGATCATGGTTTCTCGCTGGTTGCTTGAAGGGTCGGGGGTGCAATTGCTGTTGCTGGATGAACCAACTCAAGGCGTCGATATCGGCGCACGCCACGAATTGTACGAGGCCCTGGCCGACGTTAAACGCAAGGGCACGACGATCATTGTGGCCAGCTCGGATGCAACCGAAATCTGTCTGCTAGCGGACAAGGTGATGGTGCTGGGCCGCGGTCAACAAGTGGCCCTGATCGACAATCCCCACGACGAAGAACAGCTGATTGAACTGGCACACAAAGCCGAACACAGCGCCGAACAGATGGAATTGACCTGATGACCGATACAGGAATGACGCGGGGCGCGGCTGCAGCACCCGAAACCCCCAAGAACCGTGATTGGTTTGAATTGTCGGTGGCGGCGGCGCTGCCGGTTGCGATCGCGGCTCTGGCCGTGTTTTTTTATCTGAATGCGCCGGTGTTCATGACCGCCAACAATTGGATTTCGATTTCGGTGCAGGTGTCTGCATTGATGACGATTTCAATCCCCTTTGCAATGCTGTTGATGGCGGGCAAGATTGATTTGTCTGTGGGTTCGACCCTGGCGTTATGTGGTGTCGTCGCCGGTCTCAGCTTTGAGCCGCTTGGTATCCCTGGCGCTGTTTTGCTGACATTGGCGGTCGGGACCGGAGTCGGATTGATCAATGGTTTGCTGGTCGCGTCGTTGGGGATGTCGCCGATCATTGTCACGCTCGGAACGCTGACTCTGATCCGGGGTTTGGCGCAATGGCTGGCCCCCAATCCGATCTTTGGCTTTCCTGAGGAATTTTTGGTCATTGGTTATGAGCGGGTGCTGGGGTTGCCAATCCTGACGTGGATCATGATGGCAGTGATTGCGCTGGGGGCGGCTGTAATGGCCTTGTTGCCCATCGGACCCCAGATTGTGGCCCTGGGTGTAAACCAGCGGGCCGCCTTTTTGGTGGGGTTGCGGGTCAAGGCCATTGGTATCGCTCTCTATGCCGGAACCGGATTTTTTGTGGCGGTCGCCGCTTTGATGAGCATTTCGCGGATCAATTCGGCACCGGCGGGCACCCTGGGGGTCGGGGTTGAACTCAGTGTGTTGACGGCCGTGTTGTTGGGTGGAATCCCGTTTGCCGGTGGCAAGGGATCTGTGATCCGCGTCGTGTTGGGGGTGTGGTTGTTGGGCATGTTGGCAAACGGGCTGATTCTGATGAACGTTCCAACAGAGTTGAGTTTGATGACAACTGGTCTTGTTCTGGTTGTGGCCGCTGCTTTGGACGTGTTGCGTTCACGACGAAGCTGAACCCAGACTATCCCCATTGGCCCCTTCCTTGTGGAGGGGTCTCGCCTTTGGAGGAAGAGGTTCGCCCGTGAAACGTTTGCCACCTTTGACCAGCTTGCAGGCTTTTGAGGCCGTGTCGCGGCACCTGAGCATCAAGCTGGCTGCCGAAGAATTGCTGCTGACCCCCACTGCGATCAGTCACCGTTTGAAAACCCTGGAAACACAGTTGGACGTACAGCTGTTTCACCGATTGACCCGGTCGCTGAAACTGACCGCCGAAGGCGAGATGCTGACCCCGTTTGTCAGCAACGCCTTTCGACAGCTGAACCAGGGGGTGGCCCAGCTGAGTATGGATGAGATCGAAGGCGAGCTGGTGGTGACAACAACCCGCTCGTTTGCCTGGAGCTGGCTAAGTCCCCGTTTGCCGAAGTTCAGTCGGTTGTATCCTGAGCTGGATGTCAAGGTTATCGCATCTGATAGCGTTCTGGATTTCGCGCGCTTTTCGGTCGATATCTCGATCCGATATACGGATGCACCGGACCCCGACGCTCATGCGGCATGGGTGCTGGATGACTATGTCACTCCGATTTGTTCTCGCAAGATGCAAAGCAAGATTAAAACACCCGCGGATTTGTTGTGCCGCGACCTGGTGGAATATGAATGGCTGGGATTTGGCGACGGCGATCCCAGTTGGAAAACCTGGTTCGCCTCTGTCGGGGTTGATGCAAGCAACGTCAAACCGATCGCAAATTTTAGCGATGAAATCATGTGCATCGAAGCAGCTATGGACAACCGGGCCGCCGCATTGGTCAGTGTGATTGCAGCGTCCCGTGAAATCGAACGCGGGCGCATTGCGGCTCCGATTCCAAAGGCGCTGAAGGATCGTAGTTATTATCTGGTATGCCCGGCCGAACGGGCCCAATCCGCCAAGGTTAGAGCCTTTCAGGATTGGCTTCTCGGCGAAGCGGATGCGTTTCGTGACAGCCCATACGGGCTGCAATTCATGCCACAGAATTGATCAATGATTCGCGTTTCGAGATCTTGTGCAATCTCCGGATGAACAGCGCCAAATGCGTTTCGGCCCAGGGGGAAATTTGGCGAACTCAAAGGCTGAGAAAAACTTGGACATGGCTGAATTCTGCTCGATTGTTGGAAATGCGCCTGGCCCGAATACTTCCCTTCATCCACGTAAGGGAGGAGCCAAAAATGGCAAAAACGACTTTCACACGGCGTGCGCTGCTGAGGACCAGCGCATTGGCCGCAGGCGCATTGGCGATGCCATCCATCACCCGTGCCCAATCAGTTACCGAGATGACAATGCTGGCCTGGTATGGTCAGGCAGAACCGGATGCGGTCGCCGAATTCGAAGAATTGCACAATGTCAAAATCACGCCAAAATATTATGTGGGTGGCGAACAGATGCTTGCATTGTTGGCGCAATCGCCGGCGGGCACCTATGACCTGATCCACGCCGATGCAGAATATGTGCAACAGCTGGTGCGGGCCAACTTTGTCGAAAAGCTGGATGCCGAAGACTTTCCTTTCGACGACTTTTTCCCCGAATTTCATCATTTCCCCGGTCACTGGCACAATGATGACCTTTATGCGGTGATCAGCCGCTTTGGCTTTTTGGGGATCTCGCACAACCTGGACGCGGTGTCTGTCAAAGAGGCGATGTCATATGACATGCTGTGGGACGCCAAGAACAAAGACAAGGTTGGCCATTTCGACTGGCATCTGCCCAATCTGGGTGTGTTGAGCCTGCGCGACGGCAATGGCGAACCCTATGACATAGGCAGCGACGCCTGGGCAAAACTACAGGACACCACTTTGAGCCTGAAGCCGCAGGTGAGGGGGTTCTATGACTACGGCGGGGTTCTGTCTTCGCTAAAGTCAGGCGAAGTCACGGTTATGCCTGGTATCGGTGAATGGATCACCGGGGTGTTGCGTCGTGACGGTGCCAATGTGACCACCACCATTCCGGAACAGGGCGGCATTCAGTTCACTGAAAGCTTCTCGATCGGGCGCGGGTCGCGCAAGGCAGAGTTGGCCCGCAAGTTTATCCAGCATGTTTCCAGCCCAGAGGGCCAATACAATCTGGCAAACCTGAACGTGTTCCCGGCGATTATACCATCGAAATCCGGCTGGGACCGCATGATTGCGGAAAAGCCGGATGATGCGCGCCACCTGGGCATGTTCCAGGGTGACGGAAACGCAATCGACCTGATCCGCAAGGGCCGTATCCACATTCGCCAGCTGCCGCTGCAACAGGATCTGGCCGACTGGAACGATTTCTGGTCCGCCTACAAGAGCGCCTGACCTCTCCTGAACTCCCACAGTCGCTCTGTGGCCCGCTGCCCGATCTGATCCGGGCGGCGGGCACTTAACCCGGCATCACAGACCACACGGATCTCCAATGACCTCTTTCGTTCACTCACATCGCCTGTCGCGCATGGCCTATCGGGCCTTATGGAGCTTACCTTTGCCGATCTGGTTGGTCGGGTTCTTTTTGGGGCCGATGATCCTGTTGGTCTGGCTCAGCTTCTGGGATGTCCGCAATTTCCTGATGACCCCGGATTTTCAACTGGCGAACTGGCAAAAAATCCTGTCCGCCAACTACTTCTGGGCCGCCTATATGCGGACCTTTATCATTGCGATGTCCGCGTCCGCATTGGCCACCCTGGTTGCGTTGCCCTGTGCGCTGGCCATCAGCTTCTTCCTGAGCCACCGGGCCAGGTTGATCATATTGGGGCTGTTCGTTGTGCCGTTTTTCACCAGCTATCTGGTGCGGATCTATTCCTGGCAGATCTACCTGACCGAAAACGGCATTGTCATGAAGACATTGGCGGCCATCGGGATGGAAACTGGAAGCCTGTTGAATACGCCTCTGGCTCTGATGGTCGGGCTGGTGACGCTGACATTGCCATTGGTCATCGTGATCCAGTCGATTTCGATGTTGTCATTGGATCGCACGTTGATTGATGCGGCCTATAATCTGGGCTGTGGTCCACGGCGGGTGCTGTTTGCCACCGTGTTGCCTGCGACCCGCCCGGGAATCGTGCTGGGAGCCCTGTTCGCCTTTATTTTCAGCTTTGGGGATTTTGTGACCGCGACCTATCTGGGCGGCGGCAAATTCACCACTCTGTCCATCCTGATCGCCGACACCGTCAAATCCGGCCAACAATGGCCTCGTGCTGCTGTGGTGGCACTCATGATGATCGCCACATTGCTGGTTACTGCGCTTGCATCGATCACCTATGCGTACCGGAGGGCCTGATCCATGCGCGTTTCCCAAACCACTCGCCGACTGACAATTGCATTTGTAGGTCTTGCGCTGATCTTTCTCTATGCGCCGATCCTGACGAATTTTGTGTTCTCGCTGAATTCGGACCGGTTCCCGACCATTCCTTTGGGGGATTTCACCCTGGACTGGTACCGATTGATCCTGGCCGATGCGCTGGTCATCGACGCGTTCAAAAACACGATCAAGGTCGCACTGATCGTGGCCCCGATTGCCACGGCCATGGGGTTCGCAGCTGCCTATGCTGACTATCGGTTCGACTTTATCGGCAAAAAGCTGGTTCTGATCTTTGCTCTGATGCCTCCGCTGATACCGTTGGTGGTGATCGGGTTGTCGATGCTGGCTTATCTGTCCCGCATTGGCCTGTCAGGCACGCTTCCGGCGGTGATTGTCAGCCATATCGTTCTGACATCCCCCTTTGCCATGGCTATCATCCGGTTGCGATTTTCTCAGATCGACGGTGATTTGGAATTTGCTGCGCAAAATCTGGGCGCTTCCAATTGGCGCGCATTTCGCGAAGTGATCATCCCAGCAACCAAAACATCCATTCTGGCCGCCCTTTTGCTGTGCATGGCTGTCAGCTTTGATGAATACGCAGTGACTTGGTTTGTTGGCGGGTTGGAAGAAACCAGCAGCGTACGCATCCTCAGCTTTTTGCAATCGGCCGTTAGTCCGCGGATCAACGCCATCGGTTCGATCACCTTTGTTACTTCCATCTCTCTGATCCTGGGCGCGCAGTTTCTGGTGCTGCGTCGCCTGACCAAGGAGGCGTCATGAACTTTCAAACCAACAGCGCATTTGCGCCCGAACTGCAGGAGCGCCCGATGAGCGACGCCCATATTTCCTTGCGAAGCATCCGTAAAACCTATGGCTCGGCTGTCGCGGTCGACGATCTGAACCTGGACATCGAAGAGGGTAAATTCATTGCCATCATGGGGCCGTCCGGATGCGGGAAGTCCACCATGTTGCGGATGTTGGCCGGGCTGGAGGACGTGACCAGCGGCGACATTCTGCGTGAAGGTGCGCGGATCAACGAGTTGCCGATCTGGGAACGCGAAATGCCGATGGTCTGGCAGTCGCTGGCGCTGTTTCCGTTCCTGTCAGTGCGCGAGAATGTAGAATTTGGCCTGCGCATGAATGGCATCAAGGCATCGGAACGCCAACGTCGATCGCTGGAGTGGTTGGAAAAACTGGGTTTAGGCGACTTTGCCAATCGGTCGATCAATCAGCTGTCCGGAGGGCAGCGTCAGCGCGTTGCCTTGGCGCGGTGCCTGGTCACGGAACCGTCGGTCCTGTTGTTGGACGAACCTTTGTCAGCACTGGATGCGCATCTGTCGGTTCAGATGCAAGGAGAGTTGAAGCGTCTGCAACGCGAATTGGGCATCACATTTGTCTATGTCACACACAGCCACTCCGAAGCATTTTCCATGGCCGACACCGTGGTGATCATGAACCAGGGGCGCATCGAACAGGCCGGCAGCCCCGAAGATATCTATTTGCGCCCGGCAACCCCGTTCGTGGCCGAATTTCTGGGAGGTTCGTCAATCTTTGAGTGCACTGCTCGCGCCCGTAAAACCGGTGACTTTGTGTTGGAGAGCATTGATGGCGCATTCAAATGTGACGCGTCCGAGTTCCCCGACCTCGAAGAAGGGCAACACACCAGTCTGATTGTGCGTGCTGACCAGATTTCAGTCACGGCCGAAGGTGGATGGGCTGAAAATGAAGTTCGCTGCAAGGTCATCGGCGAGGAATTTGTAGGGGCCTTGGTCAACCTGCGGCTGGAGACAGCCGCAGGTACTGCGGTCAACGTGCAGCTGCAACAGCGCGACATGCAGGCGCTGGACATCGAAGTGGGCGCTGGCGTCACCGCCAGCTGGCACCCCGAAGACGGCCATCTGATCAACAACGCATAACAGGCAAAAGGAGCCAATCATGGCACAGAAAAAGATCCTTGTTTACGGAGACAGCAACACCTGGGGATGGATCGGGGTGCACGAGGCATTCCCTTCGTCGCGTTATGGCGACGATGAACGCTGGGCGGGCATTATGGCCACCGAATTGGGCGATGAATATGACGTCGCTGTGGATGGGCTCACCGTGCGCGCCACCAATCTGGACGATGCGATGGATTGGAATGCCATCACGGCGGACATGTTCAACGGTGCCAAAATGCTGCCTGCCGCGATTGCCCGGGAAATGCCTGTTGACCTGGTAATCATTGCGTTGGGCACCAATGATCTCAAGGCTGAAACCAGCCGGTCAGCGGCAGAGGTCGCCGACGCCATCATTGATGTGGCGAAGGTCGCGCAGGGATGTGCAGGTGGGGTTGCGTATACCTATGACGCGCCCAAGGTGCTTGTCGTTTCTCCAGCGCCGCTCAATGACATGCCACACCCTGATTTCGCAGCCATGTTCGAAGGCGGAAAAGTCAAATCCGAGGCCGTGGGCGCGGCGCTGAAATCGGCTGCGGACAAGGCCGGAATTGCAAGTTTCGATGCAGGTGCAGTTGTCGGCAACGTGCGCGGAATCGACGGGTTGCACCTGAGCAAGACCCAACACGCAGATCTTGGCCGGGCGATTGCCCGGATCGTGCGCGATCTGTGAACCGAATTCACCACCACTTAACCCATCCATCATGTAAACGGAGGAGAACCTCATGATGAAACTTGTTACCGGCCTGAAGTCTGCAGCCCTTGCGACAACTCTGGCCATTGGAACTATGAACGCTGCAATTGCCGCAGATCTGAGCAAAGCCGGAACCATCGAATATGTGACCTTCAAGGCCAAGGACGGTGTATCGGTCGATGCGATGTCCGAAGCGGCCGCTGGGGGCACCGTGAATGCCAACCTGCACGCCAATTACGATGGATTTGTAGACCGTCATGTGGCGCTGCAGGCCGATGGCGTTTGGATTGAGGTTGTATATTGGGAAAGCGAAGAGGCAGGCCGCGCGGCGTTGGACAAGTTCGTCGCTGACCCGGTGAACAAGGATTTCCTGAATCTGGTGAATGTCGACTCCGTCACCATTGCCTATTCCGATATCCATTGATCTGACAGTCCGGGCCGCCCGTTCACAGGACGGCCCGGCGGTTTTCGACGTATCCATCTCTTTCATGTATATATTTCAACTTTGTTGGACCCGATTGTTCGTGTCATGAAAGGACAAGATGAAACGACGCTTGCCACCTCTGAATGCGATCCGCGCCTTTGAAGCCGCTGCCCGATTGGAAAGCATTTCCGAGGCGGCCGAAGAGCTGTCGGTGACGCCCACTGCCATCAGCCATCAGATCCGTCATCTGGAAAACCTGCTGGACATCAAGCTGTTCGAAAGATCGGGGCGCAATATCGTGCTGACTGATCAAGGTGGGCGCATGTTGCCCGACATCACCCGAGGGATGGACAGTCTTGCTGCAGCGTTCGAGGAAACCTATGGCAATATCGACACCAACACGGTGAATATCTCGACCACCCGGGAATTCGCGCGCTATTGGCTGCAACCGCGGCTGGGGGCCTTTTATGAAGCTTTTCCTGCGCTAACATTGAACATCTATGCATCCGAAACGGTGGCAGACATGTCCGGCAGCGAAATCGACGTGGCCGTAAGATATGGATTGAAACCGCCGGATGGATCCGATGAACTGGGGCTGTATCAGGAATATTATGTGGCGGCTGTGTGCCGCAGCCTGTTGCCTCCTGATCGTGCCCCCCGGATCGAGGCGTTAACTGCCAAACGGCTGATTGATGTCCGATGGGAGAACTCGGCCTTGATCGCGCCATCCTGGAAGATCTGGTTTGGTGAAGCAGGGCAGACCAATTTCGACAGTTTCCGCCGGATGAGTTTTGACGCTTACAATCTGGCGTTTGATGCCTTGAAACGTGGCCACGGGGCAGCGTTGTTGAGCCGGACGATTGTCAAATCATCCGAATTTGACGCGGATCTGGTCCAGCTCGAAGGGCCGCAGCTGCCTGGGTACTTCTATCGCGTCATCCGGTCGCCTGCGGCGATGCGCAAGCGTGCGGTGCGCCAGTTTGTCGATTGGTTGGTGGAAACTGTGACCGACTAGGATCGGTGCCTCTTGAGCTCACTCGAATTTGATCAGCACGGGCATGGTTACCAAAAGGTGCCTTCTTCGAAGGTTCAGCGGGCTCGGTTAATCTAGGACTCGATATGTTGCGGGGTATTTCCCTTATGGTACGACGCCTGTTTCTGATTCTGACGATCCTTTTCCAGCCTGTAATCGGATGGGCAGATCAGCGCGTATTGGTGCTGGGTGATAGCAATACCTGGGGATCAAATGCATCCGGACCCCGACACGGCGACGTCGTGCGATGGGGCAGGGTGGTGGATGCGGCTCTCCCCACTGTGGTGGTGATCGAGGAGGGCCGCATCGGTCGCCGGAGCGATCTGAATTTCGAATACCCTGTGAACCCCAAAACCGACCCGCTTCCGGAGTTGGTTCGCCGACATCTACCATTGGATCTGGTGGTGGTCATGTTGGGGACCAATGATCTGCAATCGGGGCTGAACCGGACACCTCAACAGGTGGCGGCTTCTGCTGTATCTCTGGGTCAACTGATCCAGGAAGCGCAAATCAATGTTCTGCTGGTGGTCCCGCCTCCCCTGCACCACCCAGAAGACGGGGCGCTGGGTCATTTGTTCAATACACGCTCGGCGGTTCTGTCCCGACAATTGGCACCGGCCTACAGGGCGGCTGCCCAACGGGCGAACCTGTCGGTTTTTGACGCCGGGCAGGTGTCGGTGGCGGATGGGCGGGACGGCGTGCACCTGACCGCAGGAACCCACCGTCGCCTGGGCGTTGCCATCGCTCATCGGGTCGAGACGTTGCTGGCCCAAGGGAAATAATCTGAACCTCAACCCCCAACCGCTTTTGCCGAAAAACTGGAGAAACCATGAACAAACGAAGCTTTCTCGCGATCACATTGACCGCGTTGACCATGAACACGTCTGCGGTCTTTGCTGCGAATTCACCGGTCACATTTCATTTCTATGGGGCACAGGATTGCCCGCCCTGTATGGCTTTCAAGCGCGATCACCTGGCTGATGTGCAGGCTGAGGGGCGGGCGTTGGGGTTTGCTGTCGAAGACAACGTCATCGCCCGCACCCGCGACGTTCCCGATGTCGGTGTCTATGGTGAACGTGATCCAATCCTGCGGATCGCTGCGCAACAACTGGAGCTGACCTATCCGCCGATTTTCTTTGTGTCACGCGATGGCCAGGTGATGTCTGTGCATGGGCCCCGTTGGCAGGACGCACTCAAAGCCGCTCAATCGCTTAGCCAGAAGTGAGCGGACATGAAAAGGCCGCCCCAATTAACATGGGGCGGCAAAACTCGTAAAACGCATTGAACAGGTGTTATTCGCTGTGGAACAACGCGTCACCTTTGCCGTCCTGATAGATGAACAGTACACAGTCCTCGGTGCTGACACAGGCATCTCCGTGAAAGGCATTGCCAGGCTGAACCACGCGCGAACCAACCGGCAGGACCTTGGATTCCCCGGCAAAGCTGTGCTTCCACTCGCCCTGAATGGTGATGCCTTCATAGGCATAAGTGTGGGCGTGTTCGGGCACTTCAAAGCCGCCGGGCATCTTCAGATACATGGCATAAGGCCCAGTATCGCGGCTGCCCCACAGGATCGAAACTTCCATCGGGGTGCCTTCGATCGGGGCCCATTTGATATCGTCGAATTTGGTCATCAGACCGGTATCCGCCAATGCGGACGTTGCGCCGACAACGACGAGGGATGCCGCGACGAACAGGTTCTTGAGTGTCATAGTCTGAACTCCTTTTCAGATGTTGGAAAGGAAGCGAACGATCAGCGCCGCTGCCATTTCGATGGTGATGGCAGCAAACCTAACCAGTGGGAGAAATTGGAAAATATGCAGCGCTGCATCCTCTCGTTTCACGAACGCCTATGCCCCTGAGCAGCGAAGATTTATTGGTTATTCTTGCCCTGTGCCGGGAACAGACTCTGGACAGGGCAGCCGCCTGGTTGGGGCGGGATAGTTCTTCGGTGTTTCGAGCTATCAAACGCATTGAAACCCGGTTGGGAACCCCGTTGTTTTCGCGCTCCAAATCGGGGTTTGAACCCTTGGGTTTGACCCGCGAACTGGCCGAAAAAGGCCGAGAGATCAGCGAAACCCTGCGACATGCGGACAATATTGCGTCTCAGTTGGATTTGGCCCGATTTGAGAAGCTGAGAGTAACCACGACGGATGTGATATTGTCCTGTTACATTTTGCCAAACATTGACCAGTTTCGTGCAAAATATCCGGGTACACACATCGAATTCAATACATCCAATCAGTTTGCCAAGATGTGGGAACGAGGGTTTGACGTCGCTGTGCGTCCGTCGTCCAACCCGCCAGGTGATTTAATTGGCCACTTTTTACGCCCGTTGGATTACAAACTTGTCCATGGGTCGAATTATCAGCCCAAGGTGAAATTGTCGGGCCGTGCGATCCAGGGTGGAGATTGGTTGATTCCGGGAGGGACGCTGACAAACCACCCGGTGCGCAAATGGTTTTCGCAACAGGTTTCCAACCCAGATACCGTGACGCAATTCGACTCCATGAACCTTTTGGTACAGGCCGCAAAATCGGGTTTGGGACTGGCCGCGCTCCCTGGATTGGCCCGTATCACCGATGGGCTGGTTACCCTGTCAGACGTAGAGGTTCCCGAGGTGTCAGAACTGTGGTGTCTGTATCATTCATCAAACCGAGAGAACCCATTGGTTCAGGCCTTTGTCAGGTTTGCAAAACACTGTTTGGATGGCTGATCCGTGCCAGAGACTGGCGGTGCTTTGCAAATCTAAAACAAGAATATGCGATCGGCTAGCTCCAACGGGTCGGTCAGAGTCAGCCCGACAAGAAGGAGACTTCCATTCCCGTCAAAGGTAATTTCCAAACCTCGTGACGTCAGTTCGGCATTTTGTGCGATGTCATTCACAGATTGATCACCTGCGAGCGCCGTGGTGAACCGCAGTCGGTCCAGATCTATTTCAAAATCTGCAATCACGTCATCGCCCATCAGGACGTCGAAATCAAAGGTATCTCTGCCTGAACCACCGGCGAGACTGTCATTTCCAGTCAGGCCGATCAGAACGTCATTGCCTTCCAGGCCATCCAGAGTGTCGTTGCCCCCGTCGCCAATCAGCGTATCATTGCCTCGCAGGCCTGAAAGATGATCGTGCCCCGAATAGCCGCGCAACCGATTGTCTGCATCGTTGCCGATGACACGATCTGCGTGGTCCGTGGCAAAGAGGTTTTCAATATTGATCAGCGTATCTGTACCGCTGTACCCATCATTGGAGACGGTACCCAAGAACAGGTTTGCAGTGATACCAGATGTTGTCAGAGCGGGGTCGCCAACCTCTGTGAAAAAGATATCGCCGCGATAATGCACGGCGTCGATTCCGGCACCGCCGTTGATCGTATCATCGCCAGCCAACCCCCAGAATGAATTGTCCCCGGCGCTGCCGACCAGGTAATCGTCGCTCGATGTGGCCCTGACATCGTCAATGTTCACCAGTGTATCGGTATCGCCGTATCGGTCGGTTGCATAGCCGTTTGACGTCACCGCAAAGCCATAGGAATCTTCCAGCGCCGCCTTGCTATGGCCTGATGTTGCTCCGCCATCATCAAGATATACCACGACCCCTCTCGTTCCTTTTTCGTACTCATAAACGACCGTGTCATCGGTACCGCTTCCGCCATGAATTGTGTCGGCACCCTTGTTGCCGTGAAGCCATTCCAGATAATTGTGATTGGGATTTCCACCGATTATGACGTCTGGAAACTGGCTGCCCTCCACTTCGAGGAAATGTGGGCTTTTGGTAAAATCCAAACTCCCGCCTGCCCAGGTCGCGCCATAGGCGACACTCAGATCAGATCCCGTGGTTCCGCCGAGATTGACAGTCACTCCGTCATGCAACGCTTCAAAAACGAGATGGTGGTGAAATCGAGATCCTGCGCTGCCTTGGCCAGTGATCGTGATATGTCCGGTTGTTTCAATGGCGTTGTTGGCAAACCCAAAAACAAGCACGTCGCGGGTGTTTGTTTGACTGGTTCCCACATTAACAATGGTTCCGTCCAGATCGCCGCGCAAATGAATCCGGCTATGACCATCACCGGCATCGATATAATTTGCACCGCCGTAGGTATAAAAGGTTTCCAGCTTGTCGGTGTCAGAACCGATCAGGATATCATTTTGGCGTGTGCCATGTAGCGTCTCGATGCCTTCGAGATGCTCGCCTTCAGTTCCGTATGTATCGCTCGCAGTTTGGGCGGCTAACAGAACCCCATCGACGTCTTTGACAGAAGCGCTCAGGTTGACTGTTACGCCATGCGGCCCCGTTTCTTGTTGGTAATTGACAACATCAATGCCGGGTCCGCCAATGAATGAATCCACCCCGGGGCCGCCTACCATAACGTTGTTTGGCGCGGGCAGGGTGATTGTTTCACCGTTGAGCAAAAGGTTGATCGCTTTTTGGTTCTGGCCATCAACCAAGGCCCACAGGATTTGGCCCGTGGGGCGATACGTCACAAAGGCTTCGGCAATCCCATCTTTACCCGCTCCGGGTGTTTCGACGAATTGGAGCTGGAACTGGTCTGCGGTTGCAGTGCCGCCAAAGTGTAATACGTCCCGGTCGGCGGCTGAATAATCCTGAATCCAGTCCGACCCGTGCCCCGCAGTTCCCAGATGGAAAAACCGATCCGCGCCCCAACCGCCATTCAACCGATCATGCCCAAACCCGCCATTGATGAAATCCGCGCCTGAGTTGCCAAAGATCACATCGCTGAGCGCCGAGCCGGTCAGCACATCATGCCCTTCGCCGCCGATCAGCGTGTCCGACCCGAACCCGCCCAGCAGCGTGTCATTGCCAACACCGCCACGCAACAGGTCATTGCCATAGCCGCCATCAGCAAAATCATTGCCATATCCGGCCAGAATGCGGTCAGCCAGATCCGTCTCAGAAGAACCCTCTGACAAACCGCCATAGATAACGTCATGCCCTTCGCCGCCGATCAGCGTATCCAGACCCGGCCCACCGATCAGCGTATCGGCCCCTGCATCCCCCGAGAGCCGGTCGTCATGGGTGCTGCCGATTAGGAGATCGTCGCCATCCAGCCCTTCTAAACGGCTGCCGGTGGTGGCAGTCGTGTCATCCAGAACATCGTCTTCGGCGGTGCCGAACAGGGAGAATTTGGCTGCGCTGATGACCCAATTTTGCGTGGTCAGCCGTGTGTCGGCCATTTGCCGTTCCGAATTGAAGAGACCTTCTGCCCTAAGCCAACTGCCGGTTGGAAGGCGAACCCCATAAGGATCAAGCATTGCCCAACCCGCCAACGGGGCCTCAAAACTCATTGGATTTGGCAATCCGGGATACGCAGCAATCATTTTCTTCTCAGGGATAACTGAACCAATGTCCCAGATCGATGTCGTGTCGGGGAAAACATCAACTTCGAAAAAATGGTTCTTCTCGATATAAAAGTTCGAAAACAAATCCGTGCCACGCGCTGGCATCCTGTTCACCTCAATCACCTGCTGATACGTCGATTAAACATGTCAAAACGGGAAAGCGCACCCACCCGGCGGAACGTGCAAGATGCGCGATCAAACAAAGGCCCTTTATATGACAGAGACGCCAGGCCCGGGTTGCTGATCAAGCCGCTGAGCGAGCTTGAGAACTCTCTGTGACTTGCGCTTGATAATACGGTTCTTTGCCAAAAGGGTCTGCAGGGCGAGTTTGCTTCCCAAGGTGTTGAACCCATATTCCATCTTTTCACTGGCGATGGTGAAAATTCTGCGCCTGTCCGTCCCATAGACCAAGCCGACCAGCCTGAGAATTTCTTCCGACTTCCACTGGATGATGAGGTCCTTGGCAGAAAGGGCACCTATATCGAGCTTGCCCGCGATCAGATGAAAGTTTGCTCTGATCTTTGAGCGGATCTCTGGCGTGAACAGGTCGTGTTCGCCGAGATTCAGGATCTCGTATATCAGCGCCTGGTAATCTTTGGGGAGGACGTCACCCTGTTCGCTTCCCTCAAAGCGCCGTCGGATCATGTTCGCTGCATAAAGAAGGTGGGACCCGGCGGCATCCGGGTCGTTTTGCAGAAGGGCAAACCGCGCCTTGTCAATTCCATGGAGCGTGTCGCCAAAATTGTTGAGGTAACCCGATATGCTGACTTTGACTCCATTGTCGACCTTGGGAATCTCGTCGAGAGAAAAAACCTTGGATGATTTAGGGCCTAGTTGGGTATTGACGAATAGGATCTCCTGGACCCCCGCCTCGGCAGCCATTTCCTGAGCTCTGATCAACTGTTCCGGGCTGTTGTTGCAATCAAAGAGGATGTATTTCCAAATGGTTTTGATCTCGCGGCCTTCGTTTATGACGCCTTGGCAGAACGACTTCATGAAGGTGTAGGCCTTGTCAAAGTTGCCGCGGATCCGGTTTTCTTCAAAACTCGTCTGATCAATGCCATCAATCGCAAACATGACCTCATCTATCCCTGAATGAATTTGACTACGGTCGTATTTTCCATGGGCAACGGTACACATGGTGATGTTGGCCTGTGGAAAATAGGATTTGGCAAGCCCAGCCATCTTCCAGACATTCCGGTTCAGGAGCGGCTCTCCATGTCCTTGAAAGTCGATCGTTCGTATGGAAACACCATCGTTCTTGAAGTCCGAGAGGTATTTTTCAAAGATTTCCACTTCAAGATGCCAGGGCCGACCATGGTTCTTTTTTCGCGCGGCCAATGTCATGCAGCCAGGACATTCCAAAATGCAAGCGATCGAAGCTTCAACCTGGAAAATGTGAATCTCCTTTTTTTCCTCCCATTGCCGATTGAAACACGCCCCGCTGGCCAGCACCATACAATCGCGGCAATAGTCGGGAAATGGCATCTCCCCCTTTTGGAGTTTGCCTCTAAGACCTGAAAAGACCGGGCCAAAAACGACGTCTTTGGAATAATTGACGGTCGGGTCATAGGCTTTGAGGGTCAGCTTGCTACCTGCATCACACCAACATGCCAAAGATCCATTCGCGCGCAGAAAAACACTGTGATTAGAATGACAATCCAAAATGGACCCTCTTTTGTAATAAGAAAAAAATGGTTGGGTGAGAGGCCTCTCTCAGTCTCTGATGCTGCACATTATGGCCATTTTTGCGATTAGCCAAGGACCGTAAATGGGGTCAGGTCGCCCGGAAGTACAGCCCAAAGGCCCCCCCCCCCAATGAAGGACCCTGACAGCCTGGTAGGTGTCCGGCCGCGGTGTGATCATGGCCTGGGTCGTCCCCTGAATGAGGGGGTTCGCGGGGAATGCCAAACGCCCCAAGAGTGACGTTGCAGATCAGAGTTCCACAGTAGTTTTGTCAGAGAGAATGATCACACACCCAAAGGGCCGCGCCGAGTACCTGCGTAGTTTGCAAATCTCTGCGGTGCCGGCAGCGGTAAATCCATTGAGAATTAATGCCACAGTGTCGTTTGATGTCTTGCAGAGGTCGCACATCTCAAGGCGGACCATCAGGATTTGCCCCGAAACTCGGCATTCCCTCCCGGTCTTTCGCCTTGCGGTGAACGGCCATTGGCCCGCTTTGATCCGTCAAGGCGGGCCCACTCTCCTGTTGGTAAATGATTGGCCACTCCAGCCCCTAAGCTGCATCAACCCGCGTCAGACATTCGAACCGGGGTTCGCGTGGGTGGGCCAACATCTGCGACCCCGCACGTTTGAAGCGTGTTGCTCTTAGACGGGTTTCGACCGTTTCAAGAATACGACAGGCTGCATGATCATGTGTCGCGTCCAGGGCTTCGGACCATTTGTCAGTGCCGGGTGCAACAGTGTCAGCAAACAGCTTCATCAACGCGCGCACGGCAATATCCCATTGCAGATAGGTGGCTCCAATCTGTGCCTCGTCACCATCGTCGATACCCAAGCCATCTGTCGGCTTGGCGCGCCAGATCGTTTCCGGTACGCCGATCTCGCGTGCCATCCACGGCACTTCCCAGGATTTCATCAGGGATTGCACGGGCGCGAGATCACCCACGTCACCATTGATCGTCCAGAAACCCGCAGACAGTTCAGAGAAGTTGTCCGTGCTGGCAACCAGCCCTCTCAAGCTGTGTGCCTGATTGTACAGTGTGATCATCCGAAGTCGGGCGCGAATGTTGCCATGACGAATGCGAGCCGCGCGTGACTCTGCATTGGACAGCGACTGATCCACCGGCTGCAACGCCTGAACCATTGATCGGTATTGGTCAGTCAGATCAATTTGGGCGTGCTCGATACCCAGACTGCGACAGGCTTCGACGCCACGTTCGGTTTCGGCCGGGTTCTGCAGAATTGGCATTGTATAGCCGACCACACGCCACCCTGCCTCGCGAAACAGAGCCGCAGTCAGCGCACTGTCGACCCCGCCGGACATGCCGATGATCACCGTCGACAGCCCGCTCGCCTTGCCATAGTCGCGGACCTTGTCGATCAACACATTCAAATCCTGCCGGAGAACCAAAGGTTGGGCAAAAACGCCGCTTTCGATCTGACTCTGGAATGTCTGGGCGAACCAGTCAGACAAGGGGCCGGTTTGTTCCTGTCGGGACAGCATGAGGATTTCGGCTTCAAGAGCAGAATTTTGAAGGGGCGGTGCGTATGTCAAAGGCGTTATCCTGTCTGATAGCGGACGATCATCGCGTCTCGGCGTGTTCTGGTGCTTGGGTCTTCTATAGCCTGTTCGCGGCTGGTCTTGAAATGTGACAAAGGCCGGTTGGGGATGTTTTTGCTTGATACCGGCAGCCTGTCAAAGTTTCGAGTGGTGCCAGGCGTGATTTCTTCATTCGGATCTGGCCCCCCAGAACAGGCGAGGCGGGAAGAGGAGAGCATCAGGAACCTGACAATCCCAAGGGATACGAATTTGGAAAACGCGGATTTTTGAGTGGGACAAGTCCCCGCCACGTCCAAAACTCAGGAGCAGTACTGACGCGTGGGGGACCCACATGTTGTCCTGTTTCCTGCCCCGTGGTCCGGGCTGAAAAAAGCCGCCCATCTCGCCCGCGGGAGGAGGAAGGGGCAGGATGGGCGGCAGTACTCTGTGTTGACCGGTGGAACGCTATTGTTCCTGGTCACCAATAGATCTAGCCGCCATGCCGCAGTGCAGCAATGCAATTGCAGCATTTTTTCTGACTTAGATGGGTTTGGCCAAAAATTGAGCGCCCGAACCAGGTCACTGGTGACTTTATGATCACCAAGGCACGTACTTTGGCCCAGCTTCAGGAGCGAATTATCCCGGTTTTCGCAAAATGATTGCCGCCAATACCTGGACGTGAACCAGGGCCAAAAACCCGAACCTAAGTATTCGGTCGACTGGCTAGCCAGATAAGAAGGCCGATATAGGCAAACACCACGAGGTTCAGCAGGGTGTCGATCAACGTGCCACTCATGTTCGCGGCTCCTTTTGCAGGGATCTCAGCAAACACAGCACCAGAATGGGAACGATGAACACGAATGCAATTGCGGACAGGGCAATGATTGAGCGCACCAGCGACATGTCCCCGACAAGAACCATGGCAAAGCCGAGAGCACCAAGGATACCGCCCCATATGGTTCGAATTCTGGGCGAGGGGTTTTCGTTCCCGCCCGTACCGATCATGGCCAGCGTGAAGCCCGCGCTGACGACGCTGGTCACGACAAACAAGAAGGCTGCAATCACTGTTGCTGTCCGGGTCAGCCCATCCAGAGGAAAGCGCTGCAACAGAGCAAAGGTCGTCGCATCGAGATTTTCGCTGTTCACCGTCGACAGCGCCGCGTCCTGCTGTAGCGCATCAAAAAATCCCAAACCGCCAAATACGCCAAACCACAGAATTGAGAACAAGGTTGGAGCAACAATGACCCCCAGCAGGAATTCGCGGATCGTTCGTCCTTTGGAAATCCGGGCGATGAAAATGCCGACAAATGGGGACCAGGCCAACCACCAGATCATATAGTTCAGCGTCCATCCGTGAAACCAGTCGACAACAGATCCGTCAAAAAACGCGGCTGTCGAAAATCCGGCGGGCAAGGCGCCAAATATATATCGCCCAAACCCGGCCACTATACCGTTCATCAGAAAAGAAGTGGGTCCAAGGATGAGAAGATAGCCCATCAACCCAATCGCAATCAGCATCGCCGCATTTGACAATCTGGCCATGCCGTCCCCCAAATCCCGACGCAAGGGAATGACAAAGGCGACGCACATGGCGATGAACACCGGGATCGTGAGGCGACTGCTGTCTTCGATGCCGACAAGGCCTGCCAGACCGGTCTGAATCTGAAACACCCCCATCGCCAGCGAGCCGGCGAGCCCGACGGCAATGGCTATGATCGAAAACAGATCAAATACCCAGGCCACAACCAAGCTCCAGCGCGTTTCGCCAAAGGACTCCATCAATGGGGCGCTCAACAAAAGTGTACGGCCCCGGCGGAAGGCAAAATAGGCAACAATCAACCCGACCATCCCATAGATGGCCCACGCGTGAAAACCCCAGTTCAAATAGGTAACAAACAACGCATAACCGGCTGCTTGGGGATCCCGAAACCCCTGTCGTATTTGTTCAAAATGGGTGAGCGGTTCCGCGGCCCCGTAAAACAGCAGGCCAACGCCCATTCCAGCGGCAAAAAGCATTGCGATCCACGCCGGGGTTGAGAACTCGGGCCGTGCGTCGTCGGGACCGAGGCGGATTTGACCAAACCGCGAGAGGGCGAGAAACAAGGCCAGGACAAGCAAACCGCTGGTTTCCAGCATGATGAACCAGCCGCGGCTATCGAATTGCTTGGCGACAGCGGATGCAGCCAATTCGCCCATGCCAATCGGATCCAGAATTCCCCAAACGGCAATGGCGGCGCTGACGGACAATGCCACGATCAACAATGGGCTTGGGGATTGGTCATTCATATTTGCATATCTCCGGAAACGGTTTTGCGCGCAAAATCCTTGCGGTCTCGGAACAGTCGGTCATCAATTCGTGTGTTCAGCAGATCAGTAAACTCTATCCGGTATTGGTAGCCAAAAACTGCGTTGTGTTTAAGGGGCTTTTGCAAATGACATTGGCCGGGTCCAGAAAACGGCAGGTAAATCCACAGGGGCAGAATGTTACCCTATGGTAGCTGCGTGACCGCAAACGTTTGCGACGGATCCATGCGACCCGTCACAATTCGACCCACTGAAATATCGGCGCTGTTCACTTCAACAAAATCTTGTTTCCCGTCAAAGGACCGCAGCCGGGGCTCGGACAGAGGGATTGGCGTATTTTGGAGGCTGGTAACCTCGCGGCTGCTCAGATGAACCAATTGTTACCTGAAACCCCTTGAAGCACCGGTTGCCAGAGGCTTTAAGATTTGACTTTGGTAGAGAATCGTGACGCCAGTCATTCATGAGTGCAAATCGGGATCCGGACTATGCTGACAAGACGCCATTTCATCCAGTCCAGCGCTGCTTTGTTTGCAGCAACTGTTGCCAGTCCTGTTTTGGCCAGGACATCACCCACCGGTTCACAAAAAGCCGCTTGGGACGCTCAAATCACGCCCACTGGTTATGACGCGGCAACGTCGAACCCGTGGGGCGTGCACACCCGGTTTCTGCCTCAACGGGTGACTGCCAAAAACGGTTTGGTGCCAGGTGACATTCACGTGGATGCAGTCGCACGGTATCTGTATCACATCGAAGAAGGTGGAACCGCGATGCGCTATGGCGTCGCCATTGCACGGGGAAACCTGTACGAGCCGGGAACCTATGTCATCCGGCGCAAGGTTGAATGGCCGACGTGGACACCGACTGCATCAATGATCGAACGCAACCCGGAATATGCAAAATACAAGGACGGCATGGCACCGGGACCCAACAATGCGCTTGGATCACGGGCGCTCTATCTCTTCGAAGGTAATCGGGATACATATCTGAGGATCCACGGCACGCCTCACCCGCAAAGCATTGGTGGTCGGGCCAGTTCCGGCTGCGTCCGGATGATCATGGCGCACATCAATGATCTTTATCCGAACATCAAAATTGGTGCCACGGCGCATCTGTATTCAGCAGCGGACAGCGTTACAGCGCGTACATGACGGAAAATTCGCTTCTTCACAGCCTGTCTTCAGCCCTGCCGAAGTCAGGGTCGAAATCAGGATTGGGCGGCGAGACAGATTGGTCCGCCATTCGTCGCCCGCAACGGTAGCAAGGTTACCTCGACCGGTCCGCTGTGTTCATACCAATAACAGTTATCCTGTGGCAAAAGACGTGCGGTTGCCAGATCCTGTCCCGGCGCAGCCAATTCCACAACGGAATCCGGAAGGTTTCCGATTTTGGGTGCTGCGCCGCCTGTGCCCGACAATTGCTCGGAACATCCGGCCATGAGTGACAGGGCCGCGACAAGGGTCACAAGTTTTTTCTGCATCTGGCCTATTCCGACTTATACTTTGATTCGATGCATCAAAGGTTGCATCAGCGTGGGTTGCCCGCAAGACGCAATGTCAGCGCGCCACGACAAAGTCAGTCGCCGGGCCGTCCGATGGCTGGTCAGGCGAACGCACTATCTAGAGCTTTGAACTGTGTGCCAACATGAGCCAGAACCGCCCGTGAGAAACTGCGTGATGGGTCGAAGTCTGGATCAAAGGGATGCTTGTTTTTCCTCGCCGGCCTCCAACGCCCGCCAGATGCCTTCGATGCTCGCTCCCAAAGGGCGGGATGGTCGAAATGCACAGATGTCCAGATCCAACCCCCATTCAGGGGGGCCGATCGGCGACATCAAATGTGGATCAGCATCGCCCACTGCGCTCTGGGGGAGCCACCCAATTCCGTATCCGGCCGAAATCACTTCTTTCAGAACATCTGACATTTCGCATTGCACGACGACCTTGTGCGGAAGCGGGGTCTTGTTGCGCGCAACGACATGTTCGAACAACCGGGCGAAATAGGCCCTGTGTGAATAAGAAATCATTGGAAATGGGTTTCGGGGTGTGCCCGGAAAGTCCAGCTTGTTACGCTTGACCGGATCAACGGTCGCATAGGGTTGGAACCGGTCCTTGCGCAGAACGAGACGTTCGTGTTGATCCAACGTGTCGTGCATAGGAATGGCAGGGCAATCGTGCGCGAACAGGATATCCGCATCCCCTGCCAGATAGCGCGCAACCACATCCAATGTGGTGCCGACGATTACCGAAAACGAACTGTTGTGCTTGCGTTCGATCACATTGAGCAGTGCCTTGAATTCAGATCGCGCAAGGACGTTGGGCATCGCGATACGCACTTGGGACATGACTTCGAACTGGCTGGTTCGGATCGACGCCCGCGCTTCGAACAATCGATCAACCGCAATGCGGGCACTGTCGACAAATTGTTCGCCCGCATCGGTCAGGCGCACCGGAACCGCACCTTTGACGACCAGAGGCGTCCCCAACCATTGTTCCAACGATTGGATTCGGCGCGAAAAAGCTGCCTGAGACACGTGCCGGAATTCGGCGGCCCGGGTGAAATTTCTGAGTTCCACAAGAGCCAGAAAATCCTCAAGCCACCGAACGTCCATTGATATCGTGTCCTTACAAACCGATCGCCCGATAGTAATCTGCGATGCGGGCGATGGTAACCACGTAAGCCGCTGTTCGTAAAGTGACATCCGGCAAGGTTGTCTTGCGTTCCATGATATCGTCGAACGCTTGAACCATGATCTCTTCCAGACCCGAACGCACCACATCAATTTCCCGGGCATCGCGCGATATCTGGGTGCGTTGCGGCTCTTGTAGCGGGCGGCCCGCGATCTCTTCCAGCGCCGATACAACGGCCGTGCCTGCGCGAATGTTCTGGCGACGATCCATCAATCCAAAGGGCAAATGGGTAATGTTCTTGACCCATTCAAAGTAGCTGACCACAACCCCGCCGGCGTTGACGTAAAGATCCGGCAAAACAACGATGCCGCGCCGGTTCAGGCACTCTTCGGCGTCTGCCGTGATCGGGCCATTCGCAGCTTCGACGATCAGCGCATAATTCACATCCTCGCAATTCTCCAGGGTGATGGCGTTCTCCTTGGCGGCTGGGATCAGGATATCGGCGGCCATATGGGTCAACCCGGCCTCGCTGGGCACGGTTTGCGCACCGGGGAAATCCGACACCGAACCGGTTTCAGCGCGATAGGCGGCAACCGCTTCGACATCCAGACCTTCGGGATCAAAGATCGCCTTGTCATGTTCGACAATCCCGACGATCCGACAGCCATCCTGTTCCAGGAATTTGGCCGCGTGATATCCCACGTTCCCAAAACCCTGCACAACAACCGTCAGCCCCTCGGCGGTTTTCTGGCCTGAAAGTGGGGCGGTGTCGGGGTGGGCCAGATAGGCGCGCAGGGCAAATTGCAGCCCCCGTCCCGTAGCTTCGACCCGGCCGGCGATCCCACCTCGGGCCACAGGTTTGCCCGTAACACAGGCGTTCTGGTTCATGGCGTCAGACGATCCGATGCGACGGTATTCATCTGCCATCCACGCCATTTCCCGTTCGCCTGTTCCCATATCAGGGGCAGGGACATTGCGGCCCGGATGGATCAGATCGCGCCGGGCCAGCTCCTGGGTAAAGCGGCGGGTGATTTTTTCCAGCTCATCTTCGGTCCATGCGTTGGGATCAATTGCCAGCGCGCCTTTGGATCCGCCAAAGGGGACGTTCACCAGCGCACATTTCAGGCTCATAAGCGAGGCCAATGCTTCGACCTCGTCCTGATCGGAGTCAGGTGCATAACGGATCCCGCCCTTGACCGGTTCGATATGCTCACTGTGGACCGACCGCCAGCCCTGAAAACTGTGAATACGCCCGCGCAGCTTGACGCCGAAACGTACCGAATACGTCGAATTACATTGCGCGATCCGTTCTGCCAGACCTTCTGGCAATTCGAGATGTTCGGTCGCGGTTTCGATGAAGTGCTGAACGCTGGTCAGAAAGTCTTGTTGGCTCATGGTCTTGTCCGATGTTTCCCCTGCCTCCTATCGCGAGGCCATGTCGCGACGGAAACGGCAAACCGAGCCGGAAGTCCAATGCAGTTATTGCATGGGCCATGCACAGCGCATGGCACACATATCAGAACTGGCAATCTCCGTCGGGTTGCAGCCGTATTGGCTGGGGACCACAGAGGTCGGATATGGCTACATCTGTATCAACGTCACCATTTTGTAAAAACGGACACCCGGCAATCAGCCAACGATCAGACTGCGGGGCGTGGGCTTCGCAATATTGATCCATGATTTGATCTCTGGGCGGTCGGCTCTGGGTAGGGTTTTGATCTGACCCTTGCCAATCCCAGGGGTCAATCAGCGGGGCGATGTGTTCAGGTGTTGCGGCGGGAAATGGTCTGCAAGATCAGCAGCGGATGTAGCTGGGGCCTTGTGCAGGAAATCGGAACCAGGACCAGGCAGCGGGAAGGTCGTGCAAGGGTTGGTCTGATGTTGGATACCACCGCTGGAATTCGAATAGTAATATTCAACGAAACCCAATGTACTCTGAACCGGGTCGCGCTTACGCGCTCCGAATGCATGTTTCACGTCGGGTCGGTGTGCAATTTGGCCATTTTGTGGGCTGCGGTTTTGAGCGGGCTGAGGAAGGCCTTGATGTCGTCCAGGGTGCGGCGCTGGACGGGGGCGTGGGCCGACAGGGTGGCCAGCAATCGGTTCTGACCGTCCAGGATCGGCACCGCGATTGCCGCCATGCCGTTCATGAATTCTTCATCGTCGGTGGAATAACCTTGGGCGCGGGTCCGTGCGAGTTCGTCGATCAGCGCGTCGGGGTCGGTGATGGTGCGACCGGTCTGACGTTCCAGTGGTCGGGCCGACAGCACGCCGCGCAGCGTGGCCGGGCGCAGGGTGGACAGGTACATCTTGCCGCTGGCGGTACAATGGAACGGCACCTGGGTGCCGATGGGCAACTGGATGCGCAGGGGCCATTTGGTTTCGACCCGGTCCAGATAGGTCATGCCTTCGCGGTCGGGCGTGGCCAGATTGCAGGTTTCGCCGATTTCCTCGGCGACGGCCTTGAGAATGGCGAGCCGTGCGGTGCGCAGATGTTCGGAGGACATCGTATGTACCGCGAGCGCCCGCAGCCGTGGCCCCGGCCCATAGGACCGCCCGTCCAGGTCGCGTTGCAGGAACCCTTCGGCCTCGGCGGTTTGCAGCAGCCGGTGGATGGTCGGCTTGGGCAATCCCATGGTGCCGATCAGCTGACCGGGTTTGACGGCGGTGCCCAGGCGGGCGACCTCTTCGAGGAGCAGCAGAAGACGCAGATTGGTGGGAATCTGCGCCTCTTTTTCAGGGGTCGCATTGTCCAGGGTCGGGTCGGGCATCGCATCACGTTCATCTGTTGGGCAACAGGATCAACGCGAGCTCCGGCACCAGCGATACCAGCACCCAAACGCCGATCAAGGCTGCAAGGTAGGGCACTGTATAGCGCAGCAGACGGAAGTAGGGAACGCCCGTCACACCCGATGCGACATAGAGGTTGAGACCATAGGGCGGCGTGATGAAGCCACACAAATGGTGGAATGCGAAAGTCGCCGTGCCGACCTCGCCTTGAGAACATCGGATTGTGTCGAGTTAGCGGGGTGGATGCGCGGTCGACACTACCTCTTGCACAGTCCCAGGGATCATCAGGCCAGGTCCCGCCTGCGGAACATGTATCATCCGGGCTGTCGCAGCCCAAGAATGGTGCGCGCCTGTTGCCAGGTTGCCACGGGACGGTCATGTTTTTCGCACAAGGCGGCTGCCCGTGCCACAAGCGCCGCATTGGAGGGGGCCAGAGTGTTCCGGTCAAGCCGGATATTGTCCTCCAGCCCCGTGCGGGTATGCCCCCCTGCGGCAATGGCCCATTCGTTCACAAGAAGCTGATTTGGTCCAATCCCTGCGGCACACCATTCGGCATCTGGTGCGCGGTCCTGCATTGTTTTGACATAAAAATCGAACACCTGTTTGTCTGCAGGCATGGCATTTTTCACACCCATGACAAATTGCACATAGAGATTTCCGAACAACCGGTGTTCACCATGCAGGCGGATCGCCTGGAGAATGTGAGAGAGATCAAAGGCTTCGATCTCTGGCGTTACCTGATAGTTGCGCATTTCCCCGGCCAGCCAGTCAACCAGATCCGGTGGGTTCTCATAGACACGCGTGGGAAAGTTGTTGGACCCCACCGAAAGCGAAGCCATGTCCGGGGCTAGCGGCAACATTCCGCCGCGGGTTTTGCCAGCACCAGATCGCCCACCGGTGGACAATTGAATTATCATGCCGGGGCAGTGTTTTTCGATGCCTTCCTTGAGCCGGGCAAAGCGCTCCGGGTCCGAAGACGGTGTTTCGTCATCATTGCGCACATGGCAATGGGCTATACTTGCCCCCGCCTCAAAGGCTGCATGGGTGCTTTCGATCTGTTCGGCAACAGTGGTCGGAACCGCCGGGTTGTCAGCCTTGGTTGGCACGGACCCGGTGATCGCGACGCAGATGATACAGGGTTTGGTCATGGTTCAGCCCTTGTGCGGTGTGATCGTTCGGGAACACCGAGCGATCAATGGAATTCAAATATCAAAGAAGACGGTCTCGTCCTGACCTTGCAACTGAATGTCGAAACGATACACCACCTGATCGTTGCGTTCACTCCGTTTTGCGATCAACGTCGCACGCCGCCGTTCCCACTCGATTAGATTGATCACAGGATCCGCAGCGTTGGCTTCGGCTTCGTCCTCAAAATAAAGCCGTGTGTTAAGCCCGACATTAATACCGCGTGCAACAATCCACAGGTTGATATGAGGTGCCATCACGGTGCCTGACCGACCCGGAACACAGCCTGGTTTGACTGTGTCAAAGCCCCATTCACCCGTGTCAAAGTCGGTGATGACCCGACCCCAACCGCGAAACCCATCTTCGACGTCTCCCGGATGTTCGGGGTGAGCATAGATACCGTCTGCGTTGGCTTGCCATGCTTCCAGCAACACGTCCTTGATCGGAGAACCGGTGCCATCAATCACCAGACCTTCGACGCGAATACGTTCACCTGTGGCGTTGGGGCCAGCAATGTCCCAGCCCAATTCCTGTTTGTATATGTCGAACCCGGCCGCCCCGGGCGCGAGCCCGATGTGGACGTAGGGGCCCGCGGTCTGCGACGGGGTTTCTTTGAGATAATTGAGCGATTGTGGCATTGTGTTCTCCTATTGACGCCTTTGCGAACCGGAAAACCGGTCCCCACTTTTCCTGATTGTGCCTCAGTTTCCTTCGAGGCGGTTTTCAAACAGGGTCGAGCGGCGGCCGCGCAATATGATGTCGAATTTATAAGCAATCGTGTCCAACGGGATGGTGGCGTTCAGGTCCAGACGTGCAATCAATTGTTCAATGGCATCCGGATCCGGGATCGTGTTGACGATCGGGCATTTGTGGATCAGGGGATCACCTTCAAAATAGAGTTGGGTGATCAGCCTCTGGGCAAACCCGGTTCCAAAAATTGACAGGTGAATATGCGCCGGACGCCAATTGTTGACCCAGTTTCGCCAAGGATAGGCACCGGGTTTGACGGTTCGGAAATAGTAATACCCGTCCTCATCCGTCATGGTTCGTCCGCAGCCGCCAAAGTTGGGATCAATCGGTGCCAGATAAGTGTCCTTCTTGTGCCGATAGCGTCCACCAGCGTTGGCCTGCCAAATTTCGACCAACGTATTGGGGACGGGGCGGGCGTTTTCGTCCAGAACCCGACCGTGAACGAGGATGCGTTCGCCAATCGGGCTTTGGTCCGGTTGGGCGTAATTGCTGGTCAGGTCATTGTCGATCGGGTCGATGTCAGTGTGACCAAAGACCGGCCCGGTGATTTCGCTGGCTGAATTCTGAAGCGATATCAGGGCATATTGCGGTGACCGGGCGACGCTGGTTTTGTAATCACGGGTCAGGGCAGGGGCGTGCCATTCACGGTCCCGCTGGTAGAACTCTCCGGGTTTTTGCATCTGTGGGATCTCCTCCTTGGTCTGGCGGCTTGCACGCTCAGTCAGTCCTGTTCCATCTCTGCATAAGCTTGCTTGGCCAGTTTCAATGCATGGTTGGCGCGCGGGACACCCGCGTAAATGGCAACATGCTGAAAGGCCTCCAAAACATCCTGCTTGCTGGCTCCGGTGCGTGCGGTAGCGCGGATATGCATTGGGATTTCGTCAAAATTCCCCAAGGCGGCCAACAGCGCCAGGGTCAACATCGAACGATCCCGATCGCTGATCCCGTCGCTGGCCCAGACATTACCCCAGGCGGTTTCGGTAATCATGGTTTGGAACGGTTCGTCGAAATCCGACTTGCCAGCTTCGGCTCGGTTCACATGGGCCTCGCCCAGGATGTGCCTGCGGACTTTCATTCCTGTTTCAAAACGATCAGTCATCAATGGCTCCTTCACATAACGCGGGTTCAAAACGGCAGGCCAACATAATTGGTGGCAAACACCTTTTGTGCGTCCTTGTTTTCACGGAGAAAGTCGATATCGGCCTGTTGCATCCGCAAATCGAATTGGTTCATTTCAGGAAACCGGTGCAGCAGCATGGTGGTGGTCCAGGAGAAGCGTTCGGCTTTCCAGATCCGGGCCAAAGCCTTTTCCGAATAGCGGTCGATCCCTTCGCTGTCCTTTTCCTGATAGAATTGCAGCAGCCCGTGATAAAGATAATGAATGTCAGATGCCGCGGTGTTCAGCCCCTTGGCGCCGGTGGGTGGAACGATATGGGCGGCGTCGCCACACAGAAACAGACGGCCCCAACGCATCGGTTCAGTGACAAAGCTGCGCAAGGGAGCGATGGATTTTTCGATTGACGGGCCGGTGACCAGCTCACCGGCCGCCTTTTGGGGCAGACGGCGGCGCAATTCGTCCCAAAACATCTGATCAGTCCAATCATCGGGGCTGTCTGACAGCGAACACTGGATGTAATAGCGGCTGCGGGTCCAGCTGCGTTGCGAACATAGCGCAAAACCACGTTCCGAATTCGAATAGATCAGCTCGGGGTGCACGGGCGGGGTGTCCGACAGAAGACCCAGCCAACCAAAAGGGTACAGTTTTTCGTATTCGCGGCGCACGCTCAGCGGGATGGTTTGGCGGCTGACCCCGTGAAAGCCGTCACAGCCGGCGACAAAATCACAATCCAAACGATGTTCCTGACCATCGCACTGGTAGGTCACATGGGGTGTCTCTGACTCGGCGTCATGGATGGTGACGTTTTCCACGTTAAAGACGATTTTCCCATCGGCGGCTTCGCGTGCATCATACAGGTCGCGGGTCAATTCGGTCTGCCCGTAGACCACCACGCTTTCTCCGGTGCTCTGCTGGAAATCAATGCGAAATTGGTCTTCGCCATAGGCGATTACGGTGCCGTCATGGACAATGCTTTCGGCATCCATCCGTTCAGCGACCCCTGCCTCTCGCATCAGATTGACAAACCCGGTTTCCAACACGCCGGCACGAATTCGACCCAGAACATAGTCACGGGTCTTGCGTTCCAGAACAACGGTATCGATGCCCTTGCGGTGCAGCAGTTGGCTCAGCAACAGGCCCGATGGCCCCCCACCAATAATGACAACTTGAGTACGCATGGTGACCCCCTTTGGAAACATATGAGATCATATTGAATGTTGGAAAACACAAAGTAAAATGAGGTTGTGTAGATTTTAGTTTCTAAAAATGGAAAGTAAATGATAGATCGCCGGATCAAATTTCGACATATACAGTGTTTTATCGAAATTTGCCGTGAGCATAGCTTTAAGCTGGCTGCGGAAAAACTGTTCCTGACACAGCCCGCAATTTCCAAGACCCTCAAAGAACTGGAGGAGATCATGGGGTCCACCCTGCTGACCCGCAGCCGATCAGGGGTGACGCTGACCCGACAGGGTGAAGTGTTCCTGCATTTTGCCGAAATGTCATTGGCGGCCTTGCAGCAGGGGTTGAGCGGTGTTGAACAGGTGGGTGCGCAAGGCAAGACACGGTTGTCTGTGGGGGCCTTGCCCTCTGTTGCGGCCCGGTTGATGCCGGATGTCGCCGCCGAATTTGCTGATCTGGCACCGGGATCCAGCCTGCGGATCATGGATGGGCCGCATGGGTATCTAATGGAGCGGTTGCGGGTCGGGGATCTGGATCTGGTCATCGGGCGATTGGGGCGACCTGACACCATGCAGGGCGTTTCCTTTACACAGCTATACGAAGAGCGTGTCGAATTCGTGGTGCGGGCAGGACACCCATTGTTGCAGGCCCCCGACATTCAACGCATTGGCGACTGGCAGGTGATCTATCCGTCCGAAGGATCGGCCATTCGTCCGCTGGTGGACCGATTTTTGATCGCACATGGGGTTGGGGGCATCGACAATCGGTTGGAAACCGTATCGGGTGCGTTCGGGCGCGTCTTTACCCGCCGGTCGGATGCGATCTGGATTATTTCAGCGGGGGTCGTTGCCAACGAGATTTCAGACGGACATCTGGTGGCGCTGCCCTTTGATACAGGGATCACACGAGGTCCCGTCGGGTTGATGCAACGCCCGGATGAAACACCGGCCCCACAGGCGCGGGTGTTCGGGCTGGCGGTCAATTCGGTGTTGCAGCGGCTGGGGCTGACACAGTAATGCGATATAGCTTTCATTCGCCGTCCAGTTTGCCAAAATAGCCAGATGCAAAACGCGACTGACAATCGAACTGACAAAACCGTCAAGATTCTGGTTCTCGTGACGCCCAGCTTTAACATGGCTGCAACCGTTGGATTCCTGGACCCGTTCCGAGCCGCCAATTATTTGGACGGACGGTCCCATTTTCAATGGCAGCTCGTCTCGCCAACCGGGGGCGCATGTCTGGCCAGCAACGGTATGAGCATGGATACCGTGGCGCTGTCCATGGTACAGGAGACGCGTTACGATATTGTCATCGTGTCAAGCAGCTGGGCACCAGAGACGCATAAATCGGCTCCGTTGAATGCGGCGCTTTGGCGATGGGCTCGCCAGGGCAGCACCATCGGGGCGATTGACACCGGAGCCTTTATCCTGGCCGAGGCGGGATTGCTGAAACACCGTCGTGCGACGGTGCATTACGAACATATCGATGCGATGATTGAACTGTTTCCCGATGTGGGAACCAGCGAAGAACTGTTTGTGTTCGACGGCAACAGGATCACCTGCTGCGGCGGGGGGGCTGTGGTGGATTTTGCCCTGCACATCATACGGGGCACCCATGGCGACGAGCTGGCCAATGCGGCAGCACGTTACCTGTTTCACCAGACTGTCCGCCCGGTCGGAGCGTTACAGAATCCGGGGTTGGCCGAACCGATAGGACAGCTGGCACCTGGCGTTGTGAAACGTGCCATTGCAGTCATGGAACAGAACCTGGAAGCCCCGCTTAGCATTCCGGAAATCTGTGCCGCCGTCGGGATTTCACAGCGCCAGCTGAATCGGCAATTCACCACCTACGTCAAAAAAACGCCAATGCTGTATTACAGGGACATCCGGCTTGATCGCGCACGTGGGCTGGTGACCCAAACCGAAATTCCGCTTGCCGAAGTGGCGGTCGCGTCGGGGTTTTCCAGCCAGGTACATTTCAGCCGAGCCTATCGTCAGCGGTTTGGGCTGGCCCCGCGCTCTGATCGAGTCGAAGGGCGGGTTCCATTTGAATTTCGGGCCTGGCCGATGCATCGAAAGACAGATTAGCCGAAAGCTGGCCGATTTTGTATAAAACGTGGCGAACTGCGCACAGAAACTGAACAGGAAAAGCCCAATTCTGATACATAAGCCGGATCGCCCGGCCTGCTCATCAACCAATTTCGGAGGAGGCTTGTTATGACGGAGCTGCCCAGCACCCAGCAATTCGCAGAGATTTCCCGCGGCTATGATGAAAATGCGTCTCGATCATTTTCTCTGCGTGCACAGGCCTATACCGATCCGGCCTGGTATCAGGTGGACCTGCGTGAAATCATCGCCAAAACATGGCAATGGGTGTGCCACTTCGAAAAGGTTCGCGTCCCTGGTAGCTACACCACCATCGAAATTGCCGGCCAGCCGATTGCCGTGGTTCGTGGACGTGATGGGGCATTGAGAGCGTTTTACAACGTCTGCAAACACCGGGCCCACGAACTCTTGTCTGGCGAAGGGGAAACAACCCGGATCATGTGCCCGTATCATGCCTGGGTTTACAAACTGGACGGCCAATTGGTGCGTGCGCCCCATACCGAAAACCTGGAGGGGTTCGACGCCGGTGAGATCTGCCTGGATGAGGTCAAGGTCGAGGAATTCTGTGGGTTTGTTTATGTGAACCTCGATCAGAATGCTCGGTCCCTTTCGGACATGTCAGGTGATCTTGAAACTGAAATTCGCCATTGGGCACCAGACATTGATGGCCTGACATTTGCGCATCGATTGACCTATGACATCAAATCCAACTGGAAGAATGTCGTCGATAACTTTCTGGAATGTTATCACTGCCCCACAGCGCACAAGGATTTCTGTGACCTGGTCGATATGGACACCTACAAGGTGACAACCCATGGGATTTATTCCAGTCACATGGCAGATGCGGGCAATACACCCAACAGCGCCTATGACGTTTCCAATGCCACAGTGAAAACACACGCCGTTTGGTGGCTTTGGCCGAATACGTGCATCATGCGATATCCGGGGCGGTCTTCGATGATTATCCTGAATATCATTCCGGCAGGCCCCGACCGGACGCTGGAGACATATGATTTCTTTCTTGAGGACAAAACTCCGAACGAGGCCGAGCTGGATTCGATCCGGTATCTGGATGAGGTTTTGCAGGTCGAAGACATCAACATCGTTGAAAGCGTGCAAAAGGGCATGAACACACCTGCGTTCGACAGAGGCCGCATTGTCAACGATCCTGGCGGGTCCGGTATGTCGGAACATGCGGTGCATCATTTCCACGGTCTGGTTCTAGATGCCTATAAACGGGCCGCTGGATGATGTCCCCCTGTCCGTCTGGTTCGCCGCGGACAAAGCCGATGTTGTACGAGCCACCGCCGCAGGGTGGTGACCTCATCACATTGGTTCAACAGGGAGAAAAAAATGGCACAGCCGGCCAATATCGTTATCATAATGGCAGACCAACTGGCACCGCACTATTGCGGTGCCTATGGGCACAAGGTCGCCAAAACCCCGCATATTGATGCATTGGCTGCGGGTGGAATGCGCTTTGACGCGGCCTATTGCAACAGTCCGCTGTGTGCGCCGTCCCGTTTTGCTCTCATGTCAGGACAGTTGATCAGCCGCATTGCCGCCTATGACAACGCAAGCGAGTTCCCCGCATCGGTGCCCACTTTTGCTCACTATCTTGGAGCGTTGGGCTATCACACGTGCCTGTCGGGCAAAATGCATTTTGTCGGCCCAGACCAGAAACACGGCTTTCAGGATCGGGTAACCACCGATATTTACCCGGCTGATTTTGCCTGGACGCCAGATTGGGAGGCCCCCGACGAACGCATCGACAAATGGTACCACAACATGCAAACCGTCAAGGAAAGTGGCGTGGCGGTCGCTACGTTTCAAACCGATTATGATGACGAAGTCGGCTTTACCGCGCGGCGGTGGCTGATTGATAGGGGGCGGGATCGAGCACAGGGACAGAGCGCCCCGTTTGCCTTGGTGGCCAGTTTTATTCACCCGCATGACCCCTATGTGGCCAAACCCGAGTTCTGGGATCTCTATTCGGACGACGACATCGAATTGCCTGAATTCGTACTGTCTGCCAAAGCGCAGGATCCGTTTTCGCGTCGTGTGATGGACGGGATCGAGGCCAGCACGGTTGCGTTAACAGACGAAGAAGTGCGCCGTGCACGCCGGGCCTACCTGGCCAATGTCAGTTACTTCGACAGCAAAGTTGGCGAAATTGTCAGAACGCTCGAAGATATCGGAGAGCTGGACAATACCATTGTCATGGTCACTGCTGATCACGGTGACATGTTGGGCGAGCGCGGATTGTGGTACAAGATGAACTTCTTTGAACATTCGGCGCGAATTCCCCTGATCATGGCTGGACCGAATGTGGAGCAGGGGGCGGCGCTCAATGCGTGTTCGCTTGTCGATATTCTGCCAACAGTCATCGAAATCGCCGGGGGCAATGATGCGATCTTGGGTGAGCCGGTGGATGGGCGCAGCCTGATGCCGCTGGCACGGGGTGAGGTGGATCCGTGTGACGAAGCCATAGGTGAGTATTGTGCCGAAATGACTCCCGCCCCGGTGTTCATGATCCGGCGTGGGACGCTAAAATATATCCATTGCGATATTGACCCGCCACAGCTGTATGATCTTGCAAATGACCCTCTGGAAAAGGTCAATGTGGTGGCCGACGCTGCGTATGCCACCCAGGCGGAAGTGTTTTCAGCCGAGGTCAAGGATCGCTGGAACGGTGATGCATTACGGCGTGATATCATGGCCACTCAGAAGTCCCGCCGCGCGTTGCACGCGGCGATGGAAGCCGGGGCTGGCGAGGCCTGGGACTATAACCCGCCCAGCGACGCCAGCCAGCAATATGTCCGAAATCACATGGATTGGACTGTGGCGGCAAACCGCTATCGGTTCCCCCCTTTGAATACGCGCTCAAACGACACAACGACAGTGCATCAAAATGAAGGCCAAAAACATGAAACTTGAAGGAAAAATCGCACTGGTTACAGGCGGACGCGGCGGTATTGGTCGGGCCATTGTGGCCCGTTTCCTGCGCGAAGGGGCCACGGTTTATGCGGCAGATCTCAGCCCGCAAGGGTCTTTGGCGGAACATGATGATGACGGCAGCCGCTTTGTACAAATGAATGTCGCAGACGAAGCTGTTGTCCAGGCCACAATGGAGCGAGTTCGGAAAGAATGCGGAAAGCTGGACATCCTGGTCAATGCCGCAGGGATCGAAATCGAAAAGACCATCGAAGACACGTCGTTGGAAGAGTGGAACCAATCCTTTGCAGTAAATTGCACGGGTACGTTCCTGACCTCGAAATATGCATTGCCGCTGATGCGTGAGGCAGCCAAATCTGGCAACAGTGCCAGCCTGATCAATTTCGGCAGCTATGATGGGTTCATCGCGGATCCGGGTCTTGCGGCGTATTGCGCGACCAAGGGCGCGGTTCATGCGCTGACCCGTGCAATGGCCTGCGATCACGGCCCCGAAGGTATCCGGGTCAATGCGATTTGCCCTGGGTATATCGACACACCGATGCTTCAGAGTTTCTTTGCCGGTGACGGATCCGGTGGGGAGGGGGGCAATATTGAAACCTTGCAAAAGGCGGTCCGCGACGTCCACCCGATGCGCACCTATGGCACACCCGAAGATATCGCCAATCTGGTGAATTGGCTGGCGTCGGACGAAGCGCGTTATGCCAGTGGGCAGCTTTGGGTTCTGGACGGGGGGCTATCGGCCCAGGTCCAGCAGATGAAACTCTGAGGGGAACGGAACATGGGAAAACAGACAGCCATCGTAACTGGCGGCAGCCGGGGGATCGGGCGGGCCATTGTCGACCGTTTGGTAGCGGATGGATACAGCGTTGTCACCTGTGGGCGCGGACCACGGCCCGCCGAACTGCAAGAGGCAGTGATTTGGGTGCAGGCGGATGTGTCTTTGACAGGTGATGCTGCGCTTGTGATCGAAACCGCCAATGCAACCTTTGGCCGGGTGACGTTGCTGGTCAACAATGCGGGTGTACAAGTCGAAAAGACCCTGGCTGACAGCGATGATGACGATTGGGATCTGGTGATGAACGTCAACTGCAAGGGCGTGTTCAACATGTGTCGGGTTGCCCTGTCGGATATGGCTGAACATGGTGGAAATATTATCAATATCGGGTCTATTTCTGGCGTTGTCGCGGATCCGTCGATGGCATTGTACAATGCGTCCAAGGCATTTGTGCATGGCTTGACCCGCTCGATTGCGGTGGACCATGGACCAAAGGTTCGCTGCAATGCCATTCGCCCGGGATGGATCATGACCGAAATGGCCGATGATGCTTTTGCATTGGCGAAAGATCCCAAAAGGGCCAAGATTGATGCATTGGCGCGTCATCCAGTGGGCCGATTTGGTCGACCTGAAGATATCGCCAATATGGTGGCTTGGCTGGCCTCGGATCAGTCGGCCTATGTGTCGGGTGAATGTCTGACCGTTGATGGTGGCATGACCGCCGCATCGCCTCTTAATCCAGGATTGTTCTAATGTCAGAATTTGCACATACCGCCAGCCTCGGCGGAGGCGTAATCGGGGCCAGCTGGACCGCGCTGTTTCTGGCTTCGGGTCGATCGGTGGCCGTTTTTGACCCGGCACCCGGTGCCGAAAAACGGGTGCGTGACTATGTGGAAATGGCCTGGCCGACAATGGCTGAATTGGGATTGACGGAACAGGGCACGCCTGACGCCGTCAGCTTTCACACTTCGGCCCCCGCAGCGGTGGAGGGAGCGAGCTTTATTCAGGAGAGTGTCCCGGAACGGGTCGAGATCAAACATGCCCTGTTTGCCGAGATCGAACCGGTCCTGACCCCAGAGACGGTTGTGGCCAGTTCGGCTTCTGGATTGACGCTGAGCCAGATGCAGGGGGGGTGGCGCGACCCTGCACGATTGGTTTTGGGGCATCCGTTCAACCCGCCCCATCTGATTCCTCTGGTCGAGGTGATGGGAAATGACAGAACTGCCCCCGGAACGGTCGAGGCTGCTGAGCGGTTTTATGAAAGCATCGGCAAGGTGACGATCCGGGTAAACAAGGAAGTTCCCGGACATGTTGCAAATCGTCTGCAGGCAGCAATCTGGCGCGAAGCGATTAGCCTGGTGATGGAGGGTGTGGCCAGCGTCGAAGATGTGGACAAGGCGGTCTGGGCCGGGCCGGGATTGCGATGGGCCGCGATGGGGCCAACGATGCTGTTCAATCTGGGCGCAGGCGAAGGTGGATTACAGGCGTTTTGCGACCATTTTACCGATACCTTCAACGGGTGGTGGGACGATCTGGGGCAGGTGCACCTGGACGACACTGTGGCCCAGGCTCTGATTCAGGGGGTTGGGGAGGCGGCACAAGGGCATACGCCATCCGAGCTTTCGGCCAAACGGGATGCATTGATTACAGCGATGCAAAAGGCCACAGCGGGCCTTCGGTAGGTCCGCCTGTGCCGCAGTTTAAAAGGCTGAAAGCAATTCGGTTGTGGTCGGGTCCATGAAACCGGCAATGGTGGCTTCTGTTTCCAGTGCCAATGCGCGGTTCAAATCGGTACTGGCCGAGGCATTCAAAACACGCTTCATTGCGCGCACCGAGAGAATGGGCAAATTTGCCAGCCGTTCAGCAGTTTGATGGGCGGTTTGCATCAGCGCGTCATCTTCGACCACCTTCCATGCGACACCTGCGGCCAATAGATCCTCGGACGAATACTTATCACCAAAGTACAGCATCTCTCGGGCCTTGTGCACTCCGACCAGCGCGGGCAGCAATGACGTGACTGCTCCGGTGACAAAGAGATTCAGTGAGACTTCGGGAAAGAATCCTTTGGCGCTTTTACCCCAGATCGGAAAGTCACAGTTGATGGCCCATTCAAACCCGCCCCCCACGGCCCAACCGTTGATGGCACCGACAACGGGTTTGGCACCAAAGGTAATGGCGTGGGTCGCGCGTTGGATCGCCTGTACCAGGTCGCGGGCTTCCTGTTCGGACGCCGGATGCACATGTTCGCGTCGATCATCACCGGCGCAGAATGCTTTGCCCGCGCCGGTAAAGATGATGGCACGCGTCGCGGGGTCGCCATTGGCGTGATCAAAAGCACGGGCCACGTCATCGATCAGGCACCGGTTCATCGCATTGAGGCTGGCGGGGCGGTTCAGGGTGATCGTTCTGACACCGGTTTCCGCCAATGTGCTAAGGACGGTTTCAAAGATGGGATCGCTCATGAAAAACTCCTGATGACTCTGCTGGTCTTGCCTTCGGTGACGCCAAAGGTGCCTGGGGACAACAGGGTCAATCGGGCAGTGACGCCCAGCACCTGTTTGAATCTGTTTTCGATGGCCTGGGCCAGCGCCACAGACGGGGTGACGTTGTCCGCCAATTCCACGTGAACCGGCAGCACGTCAAAGGGTGGTGGTTGGTCCAGAATAATCCGGTAATCGCCATTGAGGTCGGAAAATCCGTTGATGACCGCGGCCACCATGGTGGGAAACATGTTCAACCCCCGCACAACAATCATGTCGTCGGACCGCCCGACAACCCGGAACCGGAATCCGGTACACCCACATTGGCAGGGATCGGTGGCATCAACAGCGATGATGTCACCGGTTCGAAACCGGACCAGGGGCTGACATTCACGTTCAAGATGGGTCAGAACCAATTCGCCCGTAACCCCGGGCGCTATGGGCCGGGGCTGTGTTGTTTCTGGGTCAATCAGTTCCGGATACAGAACATCAGCAGCCACGAAATGCAGGCGTGTGTCGTATTCGCATTGGGCGGCAAAATTGGAAAACACGTCAGAGACACCATAGTTGGCGTTGCGAGGCTCTAGCCCCCAGGTCTGTGTCATTCGCGCCCGCCAGGCCGGATCATCCAAACCCGCCTCACCCCCGAACAGACCCAACCTTAGTCCCAGATCCCTGGGTGACAGGTCCGGAAACCTGTCGGCGATCACCCGTTCCAATACGGCGGGATAAGACGGGGTGCAGGACAATGCCGTCACTCCAACTTCTTGAATGGTGCGGATCAGCAATTCGGTGCTGCCGACGCCAAACGGGATGACCAATGCGCCGGTCTTTTGCAGGGTCATGTGATCGGTCAGCCCTCCCATCCACATCTGGTAATTCAAACAATGAGCGACAGTGTCGTCCGGGGTCAGTCCGGCCAGGCGTTGGGCCCGTCCGCCGACTGTTTCGGTGATTTCGCAATCAGGTTCGGACAGGGCCAGGTTCATGGCCTGACCCGTGGTGCCAGAGGTGCGATGCAGCCGCACGGCTCGGGCTTGGGGCGCAGCCAGGTAGTTACCAAAGGGCGGGTGATCCGCCTGCGATACCCGCAGTTGCGATTTGTCTGACAGGGGCAGATCGGGCAGATCATTCAGGTCGCAGGGTGGTTGTTTCCCGTCCCAGAGGCGACGATAAAATTCCGAGCTTTTTGCGACATGGGAACATTGTTGCCTCCAACTGTTCCGGGCGTTGTCGGACAGGGTGCTTGCTGGCAGGGTATGTGCGTTCCGTAGCAGTGTCATGATTGTAATCCCCGTTCCCATAGCAAGGTCAGAGTGTCGATCAATGCCTGCCGATCCCGGGAAAACGGCTGCATGTTCGGGTCCTTGTCCAATAGCAGCCCGGCCAGATACTGATCTGTCATTCCTCCCAATGCATAGGCGCGTCGCATCAGTTCGTCGTGTTTGATGTCCTGGCCTGTCTTGCGCAGTTTGTTCGCGGTCGAAGTTGCGACGGTTTCCAACCACTCGCGGTTCAGGTTCCAAAATTCGGCCTGTGCCTCGGGAAAGTTGTCCAAATGCCGCATCAGACAGCGCATCAATCCCAGGTTGGCTTCAAACAGCTGAAAATAGGCATATGTTGCCGCCCGTGCGGGTCGATCATCAGGATCCTCGCGCGAGGCGTTGCGCATCCGGGCCTGCACAAAGGCAGAAAAACGGAACAGTACATCCGCGACCAACGCATTGCGGTTCGGAAAATAGATATAGAACGTCCCATGTGAGATTTGGGCTGCGTCACAGATATCGGCAATTGTCAGATCGGCCAGCGACACTGTCTCGAGTTGTTTGCAGACCGCGACCTGAATGGCGGATCGGGTGCGTTCTCCCTTTCTGAGGGTCATGGCCGATCGGGAAAGGTCGTCTGCAAAGCAGAACCCCAAGGCAGCTGTGGTACTGGTCGGGGACGATGTGGATTCGTGGGGCATGGGCGGCTCATCATAAATATGACGTCATAATCATATTTTTTGAAATTTTGGCAAGGAATTTGTGCACAGGGGAAACTGAGGGCGAATGTTTTGTCAAAATCCCTGCAATACCACAGAAATATCAGGGTTCTGACAGTTGCTGGCTCAGCCAGTGCGCCCGGCCCAATTGTTCCTGAACGATCTGCAACTTGCCCTCCAACCTTTCTCGCTTGGACGGTTTGGTGGTTTCCGCCAATTCGGTTTTCAGCATGTCCTGTTTGGTTGTCAGCTTGCGTTTGATCTTTTCCAGATGCGCAGGTTTGATCTTTTTCGATTTCCCCTTCTTCAGGCGCTCCAGATATTTGTCGAGCTTCTGAATTGTGTCTTCAAGTCCCATGACGGATGCGCTCCTCTGACGCTCAATTATAGCAGCTTGGTGTGTCAGTTTTGTGATGCAGAAGCTGGTTCCTTGTGGTTCGGTTCCGAATGCGCCGGAAATCCCGTGTCGGCGTAGGCGGAAACCTCGTCGTCCTCCAGTGACAGAATGCGTTCGACTTCGGCCAACGCATCAGAAGGTTCATTGTACATGGCCTGGGCGGCACCCAGCAGATCGCGCATGGCACCATAGGCATACCCGGAATCATTCAAAAATGAAGTTGCCATAAAGGCGTCTATGGCATTGTCCCGGATCAGTGTTTCGACGGTGGCGTTGGTGCCCTTGGCATCCTTTTCCACCTGGATACGTTCCTGGTCCAGCCATAGTGTTGATCTGTCTTCGGGGTCTGCCTGATCCAGTTTTCTGATTTCAACCAATATGCGCGCCAGTTCGGTCCTGAGCTGATCGTATAGATCGGTGATCACCCCCTGTGTCTGTTCGGTATAGTGGGTCGCGTTGCGGCGCAGATGTTTGACCGATTTCACGGCACGCACAATGCGTCCGGCCGCGTCGCGCATGGTATAAATGTCTTCCATGACCTCCTCGGGCAGATCCTTGGGCCCGACGCGCGTTGCGAATTCGACAATGGCGGCATAAAGCGTTTTGATCCTTGCTTCGTATCGCTGATCAATGTCGAATTCGACCGGAGTTCTACAGGCTCTGACCGTGGCTGCGATGTCCGAGCTGTCAAAAATGTCATGGCGGTGCAGATTGAGCCCATGCGTGATCAGTTCGACCGCGTTGTCATACAAGTGCATGACCTCCTTGCGCATGGCCACCTTGACGGTCTGGGGGAATTCGTCGACGACTGCGGACAGGTATCTGGCTTCGCTCAGGTCTTCGGTCGGCTCAACGACCACCCGTTCCAGCATGGCAATCATTCGGCGCATCAGCGGCAACATCAACGCAACCCCAAGAACATTGAAGATCGTGTGAAAGACGGCGAGCTTCAGCGCGAAATCGGTGTCTGCAATGCCGACATTCAAGCTGATGATGTCCACTGCGTCTCGGATTGGTCCAATAAAGCCCAGGGCGACGCCCGCCGTGACCAGATTAAAAATCAGATGCGCCAGAGCCAGGCGTTTGCCCTGAAAATTTGCGGTGAAGGATCCGATAATGGCGGTAATCGTGGTGCCGATATTGGCTCCGATCGCCAAGGCCAGCGCGTTTTCATAGGAAATCTGACCGGCGGCCAATGCAGTAATAATCAGCACCATGGTGGCATGACTGGACTGCATGACCACGGTCGCAGTCGCCCCGATCATCGTATAGACCACCAGCCCTGTGAAACCCGTCATGGCAAAGCGGGTCAGATCAAACTGATCCTTGAAGGCCTCGAACCCTTCCTTCATGTGGTGGATTCCCAGGAACAGAAACCCCAGCCCGGCCAACACAAAGCCAGCACCACGCCAGTATTTGTTCTTTTGGAACACCATGACGATCGCTATCGCCAGCATTGGCAGTGCATAGGCCGAAATCTTGACCTTGAGCCCAAACCCCGCCACCAACCACGCGCCCGTTGTCGTGCCGATATTTGCACCAAAGATGATCCCGACACCGGCCAGGAGGGAAATCAACCCGGCCGACAAAAAGGAAATGGTGATGACCGACACCAGCGAACTGGATTGCATGATGGTGGTGGTGATGATCCCGAACCCCAATGATCTGGGGATCGATCCGGTCGCCTTTTCCAACGCAATTTCCAGAAATCCACCGCTGAATAGTTTAAAGCCGTCTTCGAGCATCAACATGCCAAACAGAAAGATCGCCACTCCGGCTGATATTTCCTGAAAATCCGGGCTGACATAAAGCCCAAGAATCAAAAGCGACAGAATGACCGGAAATAATAGCTTTTTGAGCATCCTATATGGCCTCTGTTTCTATGTTGATCGCTGGCGTCCAGCGCAGGGATGAGCCTAGCCAAAGCGATAGTAAACCGCCAAAGCCGAATGGTCCGCTATCGCCACGACTGCATGTTGATCCAGAATACTGGAGAGCGCCGGGAACTGGCTCTGATTTGTATCAACGATCTGCCGGTTTTGAATTCACTGTCAGTCAAAGGCTTGCGGATGTACAGAAGCCAGGTGAATGGCGCGTTTTTTGTGCTGTACTGCAGGTGTCACACTGGGTAACATCGCGATAAAAATATTTCCTGTCAATGAGTTGGGCTATGATCAGCCTGAAATGGATTTACAATGCAACAAAATGGAAAGACCAGTTCGGTCCTTGAATGTTTGGTCTCAATTTCAAGGTGGGCGGTTCTGTCTGCCGGTCTTTTCTTCGCTTGGATCGAAATGGCGCATGCGGAACAATTTGACCGCCCCAATTATGTGGGATCGCAATCCTGCGGCAACTGCCATGATCAGGCGATGCAGGATTGGCAGAAATCCCATCATGCGCAGGCCTGGACGGAACCGTCAGAAAAAACAGTTGTCGGCGCATTTGACGGACGCAGTTTTTCGCATCAGGGCATGACGACTCGATTTCGGCGCAAAGACGGGCAATATATAATTGAGACCGACGATATCCCGGGGGGCAAACGTCAGTTTCCGGTGGTGGGTGTTGGCGGGATCGCGCCCCTGCAACAATATATCGTCGAAACCGAACCCGGACGGATGCAGTCGTTTGATGTCGTATGGGATGTGGAACAGGAACGCTGGTACCATCTATATCCGGATCAGGAATTGGTCCCCGAGGACGGGTTGCATTGGAGCGGCCCTTATAAGAATTGGAACGCGCGCTGCGCCGAATGCCATGCAACTGGGTTCGAAAAGAACTATGATCCCAAACGGAACCTGTATCAAAGCACACAGGTCGAAACCGGTGTTGGTTGCGAAGCCTGTCATGGCCCAGCCCAGGCCCATGTCGAATGGGCCGAGGCCGGAAAAAGCCTGGCCAAAGGCAAATGGAGCGGTGTGAATGGCATCGGGCTTTTGGTCAATCTGAACCTGACGGACGACGGGCAGTCCGCTGTGCGCCGCTATCTGGCCGGGACGACGCAACCGCTGAGTAGGCTCACCGATACCGAGGTCCAGATCCAGCAATGCGCCTCGTGCCATTCGCGGCGTGAGCCATTTGAGGGCGGCAACCCACTGCCCGGCACCCCGTTTCATGATGCTTATCGGCTCAGTATTTTGCGACCTGGATTGTACCACGCAGATGGGCAGATCCTGGACGAAGTTTATGTTTATGGATCTTTCTTGCAGTCCAAGATGTATGCAAATGGCGTGACATGCAGCAATTGCCACGATCCGCACACGGCCCAGCTGAAAGCCGAAGGAAATGCGGTTTGCACCCAGTGCCATTCTCCGGCAGGCAATCCGGACTTCCCATCACTGACCGCCAAGGAATACGACCACCCGTCACATACGTTTCATCTGGCGGATACGGCGGGATCTGAATGCAAAAGCTGCCACATGATCGAACGTAATTATATGGGGGTTGACGGTCGGCGGGATCATTCGTTTCGGGTTCCACGGCCGGATCTGAGCCTCGAAACTCGCGCGCCCAATGCCTGTAACGATTGCCACGACGACCAATCCGCCCGTTGGGCCGCAGGTAAGATTGCCGATTGGTTTCCCGATAGCTCGCGTCGCGAAGGACGGCATTTTTCCCAGACCTTTGCAGCGGCACGAACCGATTTGCGCAGCCAGCGGGAGTCTCTAATCATGTTGGCAGAGTACGATCAATTGCCGGGGATTGTTCGAGCAACAGCATTGGATATGTTGCTCCCCATTGCGGACCCGGGCCTGGCGACCCGCGCCGACCCCATGTTGTCCGACCCAGATCCCTTGGTGCGTGTATCTGCGATCGCACTGCAACGGGGTGCGCCAGAAGTCGAGCGTTCCGCGCGGTTGGCCGGGTTGCTGGAGGACCCGGTCAAGGCGGTTCGTATTGCAGCAGCCCGTGGGTTTCTGGGAATGCGCATCGCCTATCTGCCGCCCCGCATCAATGAAAACCTGGGCAAGGCAATGGGAGACTGGCAGAGTTCGCTAGAGTCCAAGGCCGACTTCCCCGAAGCCCAGATGGTTTTGGCGGGTATTGGTCTGACGACTCGCAGAATGGAAATCGCGCTGAGCGCCTTTGGCGAAGCGGTTGACATGGATCCACAGTTGACACAGGCGTGGTCCATGATGGTGCGTATTCACAGCGCTATGGGAAACCAACAGGCTGCATTGGAGACGGTGAACAGGGCGCTGGAGGCAAACCCGGACGATGTTCCGTTGAATTTGATGCGCGCAGATCTGGGTGGATGACCGGGGCCGATACCGGGAAAACGCACCGGCCCAGATCCGTTATTCTGGCATGGCTTCGGGCAGGGCGGTGCCTGTTGCCCCCGACGGCATCTTGGTTCCCAGATATGTTGTCACCGTTGGGGCGACGTCTACGGTTTCGACCCGGCGGGACACATTCCCTGCCTTGATCCCAGGGCCAGAAAAGATCAGGGGTACATGCGTGTCATATGTCCATGGCGACCCGTGCGCCGACGCAACGACCAACCCGTCAAGATCGGCGACAAACCAATGCGGTTCAAAGACCACATAGATGTCCCCCGACCGTTCGGAATGGAAATTGTTCAAAACGGCGTCGGTAATTTTTGCCTGTGCAAAGGTGCCGTCTCGCAAATCTGAGCTGGCAACTGAATACGCAATTCCGGGCAGTTTCTGCAATTCTTCTGCGACGGCCTTTTCCACCGCTATAGGATCCAGACCCCGGTCTGCGATCATTTTTTGATCGAGGTAGACATAGGGGTTTGAAAAGTTCTGGATCAGATCGCGCGAAACCCCAAATTCTTCCTGCAATCTGACAAAGCCGGGTTTTGTGTCGACATCATCAAAATTGAAGACATCCGCTTGTATCCCAAGAGTTGCCAAATAACCCGGGTGCTCTGGCGCGCCATGATCAGCGGACAGCACGATCAGGGTTTTGTCCAATCCGACCGTTGCATCAACATGGGCAAACAGATCCGCCAAACGGCGATCCAGTTGAGCCAAATTGTCTTCGGCCTCCAGGCTCGAGGGGCCAAAGAAATGACCCACGTAGTCGGTCGATGACAGGCTCACTGACAGGTAATCGGGTATAGTGTCCCGACCCAGTTCTTCGGCATCCATCAGTGTTTTGGCAAAATCGACTGTGATTGCATCCCCGGCCGGGCTGAGCGTCAGGAGCGTTGTGAAGTACTTGTTGTCGGCGGGACCCCAATTGTGCGGGAATGTTCGACCAAAGCCGGGCATTTCGGTTTCCCAGGGTTGGTCATCACGACCGCTAAAGGCATAGGTGGCGGGTTCACGCAACAGGGTCCATTGTTGTTCAGCATAAGATGCGACCAATCCTCGGGCTTCCCAATCGGCAATCCAGCTTGGGTAGTCTTGGCGATAGAAGGTACTGGTGACAAACCGGCCTTCGGCTTTGGAAAACCAATAGGCTTGACCTGCGTGGCCGGCCATGGCGATGGCACCGCGATCCTTGACCGAGACACCAAAAATCTTGGATTCAGGGCCAAAATGCAGGGCAATCTCATCCGATAGGGTCGAACTGATGATATTACGGGGCGACCGCCCGTCGGTTGTAGCGGCCCGTTGCGTCGGGTCGATTTCGTTCTGAGCATCTATCCCAGCGGCCCCAACCAGAGGGAAATCAGGGTCCTGAACATTATAGAACTGTTCACCAGTTTTTCGGTCGAACCAAAGATTTGCAACCATCCCATGAATGGCAGGATCAGCCCCGGTGGACAGCGTGGTGTGCCCGACAATGGTTTCAGTATTGGCATGGCGGTGATGCGCGTTCTTGAAAACGACACCATTGTTCAGAAGATAGTTGAACCCGTCTTCACCGAGATGAGACCCGTATCTGTTGATCAGATCGCCGCGAAGCTGATCCACGGTGATCTGCAAAACCAGGCGGGGCAAGTCGCCCGCTAGGGAGTGAACCGGCGTCAGGACTGACGTCGAAAGCGCAATGGCACCAAATGCAAAAGAAAGTTTTGAAAAACTGGACATGACAACTCTTTGGTAGCAAGAGGCGCGGGGCCTTACCCGCACCAGATTTAGTCGGGCGTTTGTGGTTCAGATCAGGGCATGTTTCTGAGCCCGAACACGAAGCGAAAACACCCAAACCTATTACTCGGCAACGGGGCGATTGCGAGGATTTCCAACAGCATAGCACGGTTTGCGAGGTTGTTCATCACGAGGTGCCCAATCCCTAGGATCGAAAAGGGTCCGGCAAACATGAGCTGCGTCCGGGATGCGTGTCATCAGGTTTGGAGCACTGACAGACTGTGTTCGCGTCTATAGCCGCCGGGTTTGGTCGCCCTCATTTTTCCAGCGTTGTGACAGGGTTTTCCTGTTCTGGAGTTCGTTCGAGGAGATATGCGGCGGCACACGATAACCCGTGTGCCGCCGCCGATTTTAGGACGTTACCAATGGCAATTAGTTGCTGCCGTGGTTCGTCGTCATTTTCTCCATCACCTGATCAAGAGAGAATGAAGCTGCTTTTTGCCGCGGTGGGAACTCCTGGAAAGTGGCCAGGAATTGCCCGACATAATTCTGTGCGGGCACCAGCAGATAGGCACGATCCAACAGCCAATCATAATAGGTGTTCGAGGTGCGGTACGACCGTTCATAAGGGTCGCGACGAAGGTTGAAGATCAGCGGAATACGCAGTTCGGTCCAAGGTTCGATCCAGGCCCGCAGGGTCGAATAGGCCTTCTGCTCCAGGAAGATCATTTTCCAGTCGTCATAGCGCAGCGCGGTCAGGTCGCCATCGTCCGAAAAATAGAAGATTTCGTGACGAGGTCCTTCTTCGGCTTCACCAGTCAGGAAGGGCAAGAAATTGTAGCCGTCCAGATGCACCTTGTATTCACGCCCGATTGCCTGAACACCACCAGCTTTCAGCTGGTCTTTGATGTCCGGGTTGCCAGCTGCTGCCAAGTAGGTGGGCAGCCAATCCATGTGGTGCATGATCTCGTTGGACACGCTTCCGGCGTCGATCTTGCCAGGCCAGCGCACCATCGACGGTACACGCCATCCACCTTCCCAATTGGTGTTCTTTTCCCCAAAGAAGGGGGTCGATGCCGCATCGGGCCACGTGTTGTAATGGGGGCCGTTGTCAGTCGAATAATGCACGATGGTATTGTCGGCAATGCCCAGTTCATCGACCTTGTCCAGCAGCATGCCGACATGACGATCATGTTCGACCATGCCGTCAGAATACTCATCCTGACCGGAAATGCCGCGCAGCTCGTCTTTGACATGGGTGCGGAAATGCATGCGTGTGCCATTCCACCAGATGTAGAACGGTTTTTCCTGTTCGACGGACCGTGCCATGAAATCAATGGCCGCAGCCACGGTTTCATCATCTACGGTTTCCATGCGCTTTTTGGTCAGTGGACCGGTGTCTTCGATCTTGCCATCTGCCGAGGACCGTACAACACCACGCGGGCCGTATGCCTCGCGGAAGGTTCGACCATCGGCCAGAACCGTATCGCCAGGATAATCGACATTCTCGGGCTCTTCTTCGGCGTTCAGGTGATAAAGGTTACCAAAGAATTCATCAAAGCCATGATTGGAGGGCAGCATTTCGTCCCGGTCGCCCAGATGGTTTTTGCCAAACTGGCCGGTCACGTAACCTTCGGCCTTGAGCAATCCTGCGATGGTTGGATCTTCGACCCGCATACCCAGCTCTGCACCCGGCAGACCCACCTTTGACAGGCCGGTCCGGAACACGGATTGTCCCATGATGTATGAAGAGCGACCCGCCGTACAGGATTGTTCCCCGTAGTAGTCGGTAAAGATCATGCCTTCCGAAGCGATCCGGTCGATATTGGGTGTCCGGTATCCCATCAGACCCATCGTGTAGGCCGAGATGTTGGATTGGCCGATATCATCGCCCCAGATGACCAGAATATTTGGTTTGTCTTGCGCGGCAGCAAGCGCTGGCATCGTTGCGACAACCGAAAATACGGATAGCGCACTGGCCAGAGATTTTAATGGACTGAGTTTCATAAATGAATGACCTCCTACTTATTTCTTCGTTAGGTGCAGTTTCCCCGGTAGGGATAATAGGGCGGACCCCTGAAAGGGCAAATTTGATCGAATTGGTATTGGCCCGGATATTGCGCGTAACGCTAGCAGATGGTGGCGGTGACGCAATCCCTCAAAATTCGGGTACTGATCGGAAATGATAGAATTTAATTGAATTTCAAGCCGACTTTTTGTGCATCGAAATACACCGGGGCGCGCCAAATTCTACAAGCGTTGCGAGTCAGGCCGCCGCAAGATGCCCCACAAAATATTGCAGATCGTGTGTTTTGCACCAAACAGGGAAAGGAATTCCGGTGTGGGCATTGCGGTGCTGTCAGAGACGGATTTGAACGATTTTCCCGGCATATTTCCCTTACGCAAGGTCATCAAAGAATGCGTCTCGAAAACAGCCTTGTTGCATCTTGATTTGGGGGCCCGGGGTGAAATTGGATCCTTTGGGATAGCGACGCCGTGTGTGTGCCCTGCCTGACCCAGGGTGGACGTCTGCCAGGCGTCATGAAAATGTCCCGGTCGCGTGGAGCAATCGATTGAAAGATGTCAAAAAAACTCCAAAATCGGGGTCACAATCCTTGTGCTTCTGCTGTTATGCTCGCACTGACAGGACCAAGCGTTGGGTGTTCACCCGAGGCCACAATTGATGGATGTTTATTCGCTGATGTCGGCAATGGGTATTTTACCCTCATGGAAAAACCGACGTACCAGGACGATTGGTGTTCGCAAGATCGGATGGGCACCGACCGAAATCAACATTTGGGAAGGTAGAAAAATTGTTGGTATGTATTCAGCGCCTGGCACATCTTATGGCTAATAATACTTTCGATCTGACCAAGTTTTCAGGAAAGGGACCAAGAAATGGCAACTGAAACCCATGGAGCGGGGCCTGGTTGGTGGACGGCACCGGGAGAAACGGACACTTTTGCCTTTGTTGCATTGGCATTTGTGTTCCTGATCGTTTTTCTGGTGATCCACCTATATGCAAGGTTTGATCAACACGCGGAGCACAAGTCTGAAATGACGCCGCTCAAGACGACGATTCCGACATTGCTGACTGTGGCGCTGGCATACGAGGTGCTGCCACCTTTGTCCCACTTTAGCGTCCTGCTGCCGCTTGCGCTGATTTCGGCAGCGTTGGCAAGGGATTTGATGGTCTGGTTGAAACCAGAGCATGAACACGCCCACGAACACCAGCACGAAGAGGTCTCAGAATGATCGAACTCATACTCACCTCATTCCCGTTGGTGATCCGGATCATGTATCTGCGCTGGCGCGGGATTCCTGTCACGCTCTATAATGTGCATCGGGCTGTATTCTTGTGGTTCGTCATTGCCGTCGCCCTATTCTTTACGGTTTTCTATTATTACCCCAAATCCTACACCGGTTTGGTTCCTTTCAGGATTGTGCCGGTGGTTGCCGAAAATGGTGGTACGGTCACGCAGGTGCTGGTCAAACCTGGCGATCATGTTGCCACGGGGGATCTGCTTTTCACTGTCGAAAACACCAGTGAGCAGGCTGCAGTGGATGTTGCCGAACACCAAGTGGTTGAGCTGCAGAACGCCATCGAAGCCGGCGAGGTCGAAGTGCGAACGGCGCAGGCTGTTCTAAAGGGCGCTGAAGCCGGGCTTGCCCAGATTGAATTGTCGTTGGCGGATCAAACTGCCCTGAAGGACCGCAATTCTGCGGCCTTCAGAGAGAATGAATTCGAACGGGCTCAGAACACGCGGTTGGCGCGTCTGTCCGAAGTCGAAGCCGCCCGGACACAGCTTGAGTCGGCGAGCCTCAAGGTGACGTCAGTTTTGCCTGCGCAACTTGAAACAGCTGAATCCATGCTGGAACAGGCGCAGGCTGAGCTGGCGAAAACCCGGGTTTATGCCGTGGTCGACGGGACGGTTGAACAATTGACGTTGAACGTTGGCGCGCGTGCCGGGCAAACCGCACTGAGCGCCGCGATGGTGATTGTGCCGGACGACAGGGCCGATCCGACGTCGGAGGTTGCAGCAGGATTTTCCCAAGTGGCCAGCGCAGTTCTGTACGAAGGAATGGCCGCTGAAATCGCGTGTGACAGCAATTTCAACGCCAGTATGCGCAATACAGTGCTGCCTGCCAGGTTGGTTCGCTTGCAAGAGGTCATTGCTGCAGGTCAAATCAAGCCGACCGGGTATCTCATGGAAACTTCAGAGCGGGCTCAGCGGGGCGAGATTGTTGCGCACTTCAAACTTGTACATCCAGAGCATACCGAGCTCTTGATCGATGGCAGTGGCTGTATGGTGCAAGCCTATACAACGCATGTAACCGGCCCGCTGGAGGGAAGTGTTCTGGCCCATGTGATCGAAGCATTGGGGGCGCTCAAGGCGATTTTGTTGCGCATCAAGGTCTGGGTCGCTCTGGCATCCGGTATCGGGCTCACAGGGGGAGGCCATTGATCCTGCTTTGACAAGATGTCCGGATGGAAGCGACCTGCTTTCATCCGGACATTTCGGCGCGGGCCTGATTTTGGGTGTGGGCGATACAGAACCTTGGCACCTATGGGCCGTAAGGGCAGGGGAGGACAGTGTCCCTCAAAAAAACGCGCACACTGAGAGAGGTTGCCAGAAAAGCCGTTTTGCGACGGGAGCACTAGACACAGTGAGAAACCGCTTTATCTACTTATCCCTATGACACCCATTGCAATTAATTCATTACAGTATCGCTGGCCGGGCGAAGCGAAACCAATACTCGATATTGACAAGTTCGAACTGAGCACCGGCGAGAAAGTCATGTTACGTGGCCCTAGCGGGAGCGGAAAGTCGACTTTGCTTTCGGCGATTGCCGGGGTCATTGACGTTCCCAGCGCATCGGTTCTCGTTTCAGGCACGGATGTAGGGGAATTGTCCGGCAGTGATCGTGATCGTTTTCGTGTCGATCACATGGGAATAATCTTTCAGGTGTTCAATCTGCTGCCCTGGCTCAGTGCGATTGACAACGTTTTGCTGCCCTGTCGCTTTTCGGCCCGGCGGCGGGAAAACATATCGGCCGAACCCCAAAAAGCTGCGTCTCGGTTGTTGGGTGAATTGGGATTGACCGACACCAAAACGCTGAATGGCCCGGCCAGCGCGCTGAGCATTGGTCAACAGCAAAGGGTTGCGGCAGCCAGGGCTTTGATCGGATCACCGGAAATCGTTTTGGCTGATGAGCCAACATCAGCGCTGGACGAAGAGGCAAAGGATGTATTTGTCGAACTTCTGTTAAAGGAGTGTAATCAATCCGGATCAAGCCTGCTGTTTGTCAGTCACGATAGAACCCTTGAAACGCATTTCGACCGAACGGTGGAATTGGACGCGCTGAATGGTGGAGCAGAGTGATGCTTGATCTCTGCTTGAAAAGCTTGCTCAACCGACGGTTTGTTGCCGCTTTGACCATCCTGAGCATCGCGCTTAGCGTTGCGCTGATCCTTGGTGTTGAAAGGCTGCGTACCGAGGCACGCGCCGGCTTTGCAAACTCGGTTTCAGGCGTGGACCTGATCGTGGCCGCACGCGGCAATGACGTGCAAATCCTGATGGCGACTGTTTTTGGCGTTGGCTCGACCGGAACGGGCCTCAGCTGGGAAAGCTACGAGATGGTTGAGAACATGCCCGGCATCGACTGGACGGTGCCGCTCATGATGGGCGATTCCCACCGTGGCTATCCGGTCGTGGGCACTTCCGAGGCTTATTTTGAACGCTTTCGCTACAGTGGTGGACAATCTTTGACCTTTGCACAGGGGCGTGCTTTTGACACTTCGATGGGCGCCGTCGTTGGGGCCGATGTTGCGCGGGCTTTTGGTTATGGTCCTGGAACTGAAATCGTAAATGCCCACGGATCCGGAGAGGTGTCATTCGATATTCACGACGAAGCACCATTCACGATCAGCGGCGTCCTGGCAGTGACCGGAACTGCCGTTGATCGAATGGTCTTCGTGTCGCTCAAAGGCTTTGACGCTTTGCACGAAGACGCGGTGCCCGAAAACGCCGACCCCTTCGCGAAATTGGGAGGATCTGATGACGGTGATGAGCAGCTGCTGTTACAGGATGAACACGAGGAACACGAACACGAGACAGGGCACGCCGCAGAAGGCGATCACGCAGCACACACAGATCACGTGGCTGAGGCAGATCACAGTGAACATGACGATAGTGGGAACGAGGAGCCACACGACGCCAACGCACATGCCGCCCACGATGAACAGGGGCACGATGATCACGGGCACGAGCCCGCCACAATCAATGCGATTTTTGCGGGGCTCAAGAGCAAGACCGCAATTCTATCAGTCCAACGCCAGCTTTCCGAATATCGCGGCGATGCGCTGACGGCGGTCCTGCCCAATGTCGCGCTGCTCCAACTTTGGTCAATAACGGGCACCGCTGAAACAGCCTTGCGCCTGATGGCAGGCGCGGTGGCGCTGGCGGGGGTTATTGGTATGGTGGTGATGCTGTCAGCAACGCTTGACGCGCGGCGGCGTGAATTCGCCATTCTGCGCTCGGTTGGGGCGACACCTCGCGCGATCTTTACACTGATAATGCTCGAGGCGGTGCTTCTGTTATTGACGGGGGTTATCCTTGGCTACATCCTGCTGACCACAGTTATGATGGCGGCCAACCCAGTTCTGATGGCGAATTTCGGGCTTAAGGTCGGCTTTGGGCTGCCAAGTTTTCGTGAGGCCCTTCTCATAGCGTTTGTTTTCTGCTCTGGTCTGGTTGCTGGCGCTATTCCGGCATTTCGAGTTTACCGGATGACTTTGGCAGACGGGCTGTCATTGCGGCTTTAAGGAGAGATGGAAGTGATGAAAACACTGGCGCTTGCTCTTGCAGCTTCTCTTGCATTTACCATTGCGCATCCTGCCGGAGCGTCGGAGCCGCTTGAAATCACCTGGGTGGATCTGCTGCCCGAAGAACGGCCCTACCATGATCCTTTTGCAGAGCTGGAGTACAGCCAGATCAGCGATCTTGCTGAGTTGTATCGCATCGAGATTTTGAAGCCCTCTGAAGAAAGTGACACTATGCCAGCCAGGGCCGCAGTGATCCGGGAAAAACTCGCGTCTCAGGGACTGGATCCTGACCAGTTGTTCAAGCAGCGCGACATTGTGATGAATCAGCGCAAATTGGCCGCAACCGAGCCAAATGTTGATCTGATTGGAAAAGTCGTGCGGTTGCCGGGGTATTTGTTGCCCTTGGAAATGGTCGATCAGAAAACAATCGAATTTCTGCTCGTTCCGACCGTCGGTGCCTGTATCCACACTCCTCCGCCTCCTGCAAACCAGATGGTTTTTGTGCGCTATGACGAGGGCTTTGATGTGGATGAGCTGTACAAACCAGTTTGGATCAGCGGCGAAATGCGCGCCCAAAGCCACTCGAATGCGCTGCATCTGGTGGACGGGCAAGCTGACATCGAAACGACCTATTTCGTAGAAGCCATGTCGGTGGACATCTATAAGTAGCGATCGACGGTTACCCAGCCGACCAGCGGCGGAAGACCGCTGCGCAGGACGTTTGAAGAGCGGAATTCTGCCTTTTTTCAAACGGGCGACGGGGGGAACTGCTGCTGCAACCTGAACAGAGAAAATTGGAGTTCAAATGCTCCCGGCCTTCACGCATAAATGTTTCATGAACAAAATCACTGTTTCCTTCTTATTGGCTGCTGGCCTGATGGTTCCCAATTCTGCCACGCCTTGCGGATTTCACAATTATGCTCCGCAACCGACATTGGTTGATCGGTTGCTTGGAAGCGACGAAATTGTTCTTGCCCGTTCGGCACCGAACAATCCTTTTCGGTTTGAAGCAATTGAAGCCTTGGAAGGTAATCTTGACTCATCCGAGATTCCCTTTCTTGTTGACAGCGTTACCCGCCACCGCTTTGCGATGGATGCCCAAACAGCAGTTCTTTTTGCGCGGGACGGAGACTATGGACCCTGGCAGCGTCTTGCTCTGGTTGATGCCACGATGGCTCCTGTCCTGAACACCATTATGGAACAGCTGCCCGCCTGGGAAATCGGTAGCCAAATGGATCGGTTCCGCTATTTCGCGACCCTTCTCAACCACCCGGATGATCGCATCCACAAAATGGCTCTGCGCGAACTGGATCAGGCAGACTATGCCACTTTGCGCAGCCTCAACCTTGCAATTGAAACCCGGCGGCTGCAGGCCCGGCTGGACGAACCCAACGAGGCCGACTTCAAGGCAATACGTATCCTGCTTCTTGGTATGAGCGACGATCTGCAATTTCGTGACCTGTTGGAAGCGGGTGTCGAAAACAACGTCCGATCCGAAGGGATCTATCTGGGGGCCTATGCCACTGCGTTGATCGAACTTGTTGGCCCTGAAGCCGTAGCGTCCATTGCGGCCAAACACCTGACGAATCCAAACCATTCGCTGCTATCGCGCGAATTGCTAATCGAAGCGGTCGCTCTTCATGGTGGCTCGACAAGTCCTGAGATGGAAACGTCCGTTATGCAGGCGATTAACAGCTCTCTTTGGCTTGACCCAAGACTGGCCGGAGCAGCGGCACGCCAATTCGGCGCGAGAGGAAACTGGTCGCTTGCGCCAGTGCTGGAAACATTGCTCGAAGAAGGGACCGTATTTGAGATGGCCGACAGGCAGGATGCATCGCAATACGTAATATACGCACAGGAGTTCAAAACGCAGCCGTAGCGCCAGCTCCAAAGGTTGGACAGGGTTTAGGCAATTGGAGATCCTCTTTGCACCTGCTGATCGAAGTTGGATGTTTGATTTCGCCGGCCATAAACCACGGCATCTGGTTTTCCGTCATGCTTCGTGCACGCGCGCTCCTCGCTGAGTAAATGGCGATGGTTGACGATCAGCTGACCGCACTTGCAAAGCCCGCCCCGATGCCTGGTTCGGGCTGACACTGCGGCGATGGAAATCAGCACAGACTGACATCGGGGGGCGCATCACGGGTCAGATTAGGCGGAGTTTCCAGGCCGACCACGGATACCGAATTTCCGGTGCAGCAACTCTGTCAAAGGCGACTTAGGACGTGCTCCATGACTTCAAAGAGGTGATCGGTATTCGTCTTTGAAAATGGCATTGGTGGTCGGATTTTAAAAAGGTTTTCCTTACGCCCCAGCAATCCCATGACAACACCGTTCTCCCGCATCAGGTTTGTGGCCCGCTTGGCCAGTTTCTTGTCCGCCGCCAGTTTGCCTGTTGGTTTGATGATCTCGGTTCCAAAGAAAAGGCCCGCGCCCCGGACATCGCCTATGAAGTTGTGCTTTTTTTTGCCAATTTCTTGAGGCGTTTCTTGGCATATGTGCCAACGTCTGCAGCGTTCTCGATCAGGTTTTCGTTTTCGATCACGTCGAGAACCGCCCTGCCCGCAGCACAGGACGCCGGGTTGCTGCACCCAACGCTGGGCCATGGTAAGATAAAAACCTGCATAGAAACCACCATGTCTCGTTGCCTTGGTTCCTTAGAACTTTCCGACCAGAAATTCCGCAACTTCCGTTATTGATGCCTCGGCCTCAGGAATGCTTGGATAGAACTCGAACACATGCCACATGCCTTCCCAAACTCTCAAGTTGCAAGTGGCTCCGGATTCTCTCATTAGCCGGTCCAAACGCACACAGCCACTCAACAGATAATCCCGCGTTCCGCTGGTGACGAAGACCGGAGGGAACTGATCATCGAAAGATCCGTAAATCGGCGACAGATCGGGGCTGGTCAGATCAGCGTTATCTGGAATGTAAAATGAGCGAAATACTTCGATCTCGGACGCACGCAGAAACGGGTCGCGTTGTGCAACCCCACTATCCCCCAGATTCTTGATATCCACCCAAGGCGACATGAGTGCCAGCGCGCGTGGAAGGCGTTGACCACGTGCCCTTAATCGGTGGACAGAGGCGAGAGCCAGATTTCCGCCGGCGGATTCTCCGCAAAGGCATGCCTCAGGGTTTTCACCAAGGAGGGCAGATATGACATCTTCACAAACATTTAGCGCTGCAGGAAATGGGTGCTCAGGAGCGAGTGGATAATGGGGGGAAATTATGCGCGCACCGGTTTTTTCGGCAAGTTTGGCTGAAATCGGCAAGTCCTCGAAAGGGCTACCCAGAGAAAATCCGCCCCCGAAAAGATAGACAATTTCACGATTGCCCCGTGGAACCGGCGGATCGATGACCAGACACGACGTGCCCTCGATCATTCGTTCTGACAAGGATACTCCCGTTGCTTCTATCACATCATTTGTGGCTTGAGCGCTGGCATCACGTGACATCGCCCGAATTTCGGAGATTGGCTGCCTAAAATCTCTTCCGGTGGTCGCGGTCGCATGAGCAGCGAGCGCTTCTGCCTCGAGACTGATCTTAGCGAACTCTTGGTTTATGTTTTTTCTTGGCATGCAAGTGCTCCAAAGAGGCCAACTGGCTCTTTTGACGTGTCAGGTTCGGGTGCGATGACAGAGGTTGCACAGTGACGGGCAATGGCCAAACGGTTTCTTTGACGCATCCCAGGCGTGTGGGTGGACGGCCTAGTTCAATGCCTCGACACAGGGGGCAGGTTCCAGCGTGTTCGTGATCGACCAAGCCAAGACCCTTGCCGTCACACGCGAAATCTTCACTATCACCCACAACTCTGCAGATCACGACAGAAATGGACCTTACGGACTCTCTGATAATGCAACTGGCCAGAGTTACCACTGTTCTCAGGATCAAAAAGACGACGGCGTACAAGCACTAACAACTTTGCAAGGCGTATCTCCGGCATTCCGAAACCTGTGCGGCAGCATGCTCGCGAAATAGTATGCGTCTCCGGGACTCAGCACCCTGGACTGCCCATCTACTGTCACTTCAAGACGGCCCTCAATAACAACCGCACATTCCTCTCCTTCGTGAGACAGCGCAGCTCGGCCAGAATCGGCACCTACTTCGTACTCCTCTATGAGCATCTGTAATTTTCTGTCTCGGCGCTCACCTGCGACCAGCAGATAGGAAACACCGGGTGATCCGAGATCGCGCATGCTGTTGTGAGGAAAGTAGAAACTGTCCTCTTTCTTGAGTTCAAAGCTGAAAAAGAACCCAAGATTGACATCAATGCCCGCGAGCACCTTTTTGAGCAAAGCGACGGAAGGTTGGGTTGATCCGCTTTCGATCTGTGAGATTGTCCCGCTGCCGACGCCGGCGCGTTTGGCCAGTTCACGCTGGCTGAGGCCTTTTGATGTCCGAATCAACCGCAAGCGTCGTGCGGTTTCTAGATCGGAAGTCGAAGTGTCACCCATTGCGATTTCCTGCTTTTGATCGAAAGCACTTTAGGCGGGCAAGGACTGTTTTTCAATCACTTACAAAAACCCATAAAGCTGGGTGTGCGGAAGGCCTGAACTCTGCAAGGATTTGTCAACAAATGAAAATCTGCTTTGCGAGGTAGCTCTGTGCTCGATCAACCCAACACAATGTCATCGTTTTGGATGCCGTTTTCGGCCAATCGTGATTTCCTTCGTGAGCCCCGCATGATCCATTCCGCCGAAGGGATGTATTACACCAGCTCCGATGGCCGCCAAATCATGGACGGCACCGCCGGACTGTGGTGTGTCAACGCGGGTCACCGTGATCCGCTGATCGTTGAAGCGGTACAGAAACAGGTGCACGAGCTGGATTATGCACCAAATTTCCAGTTCTCTCATCCGCAGGCTTTCGAGCTGTCGGCAAAGCTGACGTCGATGATGCCGGACGGGATGAGCCACGCGTTCTTTACCAATTCGGGGTCCGAATCCGTTGATACCGCGCTCAAGATTGCTCTGCATTACCACCGGATGCGTGGGGACGGGGCGCGCACGCGTTTGATCGGCCGCGAACGCGGATATCATGGCACTGGCTTTGGCGGCATCTCGGTCGGTGGCATCGTAAAGAACCGGATGCATTTCGGTACGCTTCTCACCGGTGTCGATCACCTGCGCCATACCCATGATCTGGAGAAAAATGCGTTCTCGCGTGGCTGTCCCGAGCATGGTGCCGAACTGGCGGATGATCTGGAGCGCCTGGTTGCACTGCATGACGCATCGACCATTGCAGCGGTGATCGTTGAGCCGATGGCCGGATCCACTGGTGTGCTTCTGCCCCCAAAAGGCTATCTGAAGCGGCTACGCGAAATCTGTGACCGCCACGGCATCCTGTTGATCTTTGACGAGGTCATTACCGCATTTGGCCGTCTGGGTGCCGCAACCGCAGCCGAGTATTTCGATGTGAAGCCGGACATCATCACAACAGCAAAAGGTCTGACCAACGGTGTCATCCCAATGGGGGCTGTCATCGTCTCTGACGAGATCTATAGCTCTGCCATGGACAACGCCGACGCGCCGATCGAATTGTTCCACGGCTATACCTATTCCGCCAATCCTGTGTCCTGTGCGGCAGCGCTGGCGACACTGGAAAGCTATGAACAAAATGACCTGTTCCGCCGTGCGGCGTTGCTGTCGGGCCCGTGGGAAGAGCAGCTTCACAACCTCAAAGATCTGCCCAATGTCATCGACATTCGCAATCTTGGCCTTGTTGGCGCGATCGAGCTGGCCCCGCGTGACGGCGCACCGGGTGCCCGTGGCTATGATGCGATGAAACGGGCCTGGGATGCCGGAATCATGATCCGCGTCACCGGCGACATCATTGCTTTGTCGCCACCGCTGATCATCTCAGAACCTGAGATAACAAAGCTTTGTCAAACGCTTGGAGAGGTATTGGCTGACTTGCCATAACCCCTGACTGCTAACCCCTAAAAGGACTGACATCATGCAAGATGCATCCCCGATCGCTTTGATCGGCCACTACATTAATGGCCAAATCACTGTTCCTTCCGGCCAAAACACTCAGCCGGTGTTCAACCCCGCAACCGGGGCGCAAACCGGTAAAGTATCGCTGGCCGATGTCCAAACCGTGGACGACGCAGTGGCCGCTGCCAAAGCAGCCTTTCCAAAATGGTCGAACACGCCGCCCATTCGCCGTGCTCGCCTGATGAACAATTTCCTGGCCCTGGTCCGCGAACACAAAGACGATCTGGCCCGCGCCATTACTGTCGAGCACGGCAAGGTCTTTACCGATGCGCAAGGTGAAGTCGAGCGTGGCATTGATATCATCGAGTTTGCCTGCGGCATCCCGCAACTCCTCAAGGGCGACTACACGGAACAAGTGTCCACTGGCATGGACAATTGGACCACGCGTCAAGCGTTGGGCGTTGTTGCCGGGATCACTCCCTTTAACTTCCCGGTCATGGTGCCGATGTGGATGTTCCCGATCGCTATCGCCGCAGGAAATACCTTTATCCTGAAACCGTCGCCGACCGACCCGTCCGCATCGTTGTTCTATGCGGACCTGATGAAAAAGGCCGGGTTCCCCGATGGCGTATTCAACGTTGTTCAGGGTGACAAGGTTTCCGTGGATGCGCTGTTGGAAAACGATGACGTCAAGGCGGTGTCCTTTGTCGGTTCGACCCCGATTGCCAACTATATTTACGAAGTAGGTGCGCGGCACGGCAAGCGGGTTCAGGCCCTTGGCGGTGCGAAAAACCATATGCTGGTGATGCCGGACGCTGACATGAACAAAACGGCAGACGCGCTGATCGGCGCAGCCTTTGGTTCTGCTGGTGAACGCTGCATGGCGATTTCGGTTGCCCTTCTGGTTGGCGACGCCGCTGACAGGCTGATGCCGGTTCTCAAAGAGCGTGCTGAAACGCTGAAGATCAAGAACGGCCTCGAACTGGACGCCGAGATGGGCCCGATTGTTACCGCTGCGGCGCGTGACCGGATCAAAGGCTACATCGACTCGGGTGTCGAAGACGGTGCCGACCTCCTGGTGGATGGCCGTGAATATACCGTCGAAGGACACGAAAGCGGCTACTTCCTGGGTGGTACCCTGTTCGACAATGTCACCCCGGACATGAAGATCTACAAGGAAGAGATTTTCGGCCCGGTTCTGTCCTGTGTCCGTGTCTCAAGCTTTGCCGAAGGTCTGCAACTGATCAACGACCACGAGTTCGGCAACGGCGTGTCGCTGTTCACCCGTGATGGCAACGCTGCGCGTGAATTCGGCAAGCAGGTTCAGGTCGGCATGGTCGGTGTCAATGTCCCGATCCCGGTTCCGATGGCCTGGCACGGTTTTGGCGGCTGGAAGAAGAGCCTGTTCGGCGACATGCACGCCTATGGCGAAGAAGGTGTTCGTTTCTACACCAAACAGAAATCCATCATGCAGCGCTGGCCTGAAAGCATCTCGGATGGTGCCGAATTCGTCATGCCAACAGCAAAATGATCATCCGATCCAAGGAGTGAAGAACATGTTCATTGGTGTTCCCAAGGAAATCAAAAACCACGAATATCGAGTCGGCCTGACCCCTGAGAGCGTCGCCGAGCTTGTGTCGAACGGTCACGCTGTTGTTGTCGAAACCAATGCCGGGAGCGGCATCGGTGCCGATGATGACGCCTATCGTGCGGCCGGTGCCGAGATCGCGGCCACTGCTGCCGAGATATTTGCAAATGCAGAGATGATCGTGAAGGTCAAAGAACCTCAGGCCGTTGAGCGTGCCATGCTGCGCGAAGGTCAGATCCTTTACACCTACCTGCATCTGGCACCCGACCCCGAACAGACCAGGGATCTGGTGAACTCGGGCGCGGTTTGCATCGCCTATGAAACCGTGACGGATGACAATGGCGGGCTGCCGTTGCTGAAACCGATGAGCCAGGTTGCGGGTCGGATGTCGATCCAGGCTGGGGCCAGCGCATTGGAAAAGGCCAAGGGCGGATTGGGTGTGTTGCTGGGCGGTGTTCCCGGTGTGAAACCTGGCAAGGTTGTGGTCATCGGTGGCGGTGTCGTCGGGTTCAACGCGGCACAAATGGCGGTTGGCCTGCACGCTGATGTGACCATTCTGGACCGCAACCCTGCGGCTTTGGAAAAGCTGGAAAACCATTTCGAAGCATCGGCCAAGGTCGTCTACTCGACCAAAGCTGCACTTGAAGAAGAAGTCACCAATGCAGATTTGGTAGTCGGCGCTGTACTGATCCCGGGTTCTGCTGCACCCAAGCTGGTCACACGTGAGCTGATCTCGAAGATGAAGCCGGGCGCGGTTGTCGTCGATGTTGCGATCGATCAGGGCGGATGCTTTGAAACGTCCAAGGCAACCACCCATGCCGAACCGACCTATGTGGTTGACGACGTGGTTCACTATTGTGTTGCCAACATGCCGGGCGCGGTTGCGCGCACGTCTCCCTATGCCCTGAATAACGTCACGCTCCCGCACGCTCTGGCCATTGCCAACAATGGCTGGAAGCAGGCGCTTGCAGACAATCGTCACCTGATGAACGGCCTGAACGTGGCCCACGGCAAGGTGACCTACAAGGCTGTGGCCGATGATCTCGGATACGAGTTCGTCGCCCCGGAACTTTGCTGACATCAGCAAATCAACGCCCGCTCCGGCATACCGCCGGGCGGGCGTTACTCGTCAACCAGGAGGAGATATTCGATGAGTTTCAAAAAGATTGCAGCAGGCATGGCAGCTGGCGCACTGAGCGTTTTGATGTCGACGGCCGCTTTTGCGGAAGACAAGACTCTGCGTTTCGCGGGCGTGTTCCCGATTGATCACCAGGGCACAAAAATGATGGAGCAGGTCGCCGCTGATGTCGCCGCTGCGAATGTTGGTTTGAAGATTGACGTCTTCCCGGCCAACCAGCTTGGTTCGGGCGAAGCGCTGTTCGAAGACGTTGCGAGGGGCAACATCGATCTGGCGGCGGCATTCATCTATGCCGACACCGACCCGCGCCTTGAGTTCCTGTCGATGCCGTTCCTTGTGGGTGGTTGGGACGACATGAACAATATCATGCTCAACATGGATTCCGAATATAACACCATCCTGCAAGAGATCACCGACGAATATGGCGTCCGTGTGATGGCGCAGAACCCCGAGGGTTTCATCGGGATTGTAGCTTCGCAGGAGCCCGACAACTGGAATAGCTTTGACGACAAGGGCATGAATATTCGTGTCTGGTCGTCCAGCGTCGTAAAGTCGATGGTGGAAGAGCTGGGTTACCGGGCAACAACCATGGCCTGGGGCGATATCTTCCCGGCGCTGCAGTCAGGTATTGTAGACGGCGCGATTTGCTGCACCAAGACAGCAACTTACTCCATCTTTGCTCAATCTGACGTTGGGACCCACTTTGTCGAATACAATTCGATCTCAGAGCTCACGACGTTCTACGCATCTCAGCGGACGCTGGACAAGCTTAATGACGAACAGCGTGCAGCGTTGCAGGCAGCCATGTCCAAAGCTTCGGATGATTTCTTCAACTACAACCGCGAAAATGATGCGGTTTTCGGCCAAAAGCTGCTCGACAAGGGGTATACCATCCTGTCGCTGAATGCCGAAGAGCAGGCTGCGATGGCGGCTCATATTCAGGCCACCATATGGCCACAGATGGCCAAGAGTGTTGGTCAGGACATCATCGACCGCCTGTTGGCAGCCAAAGGTCAATAAAATGTATCAACAGGGGCCGGCAACACTGTCGGCCCCTGTTTCTTGTGAAAGGGGCGACATGGGGAGGGAGAGATATGTCAAGTTCAGACAGTGAACACACATTAGTCATTGAAAGCGGAGGGCAAGACGGCCCGAAGAAAGTCACTGATGAATTGCCGATTGTTATTGGTTACCCGATGAAGGGGATCGCATTTGCCATGCGGCAGATCGTGACATTCACCGGGTTCTTGATGGCACTCACGTTTGGGGCGGTTGTTGTAATCAGATACGGTTTTGGTGGTGATCTATTTGCCTATGAGGAATGGCTTCTGGGTCTCAGCATCATTGGCTTTTTTGCGGGTGCTGTTCTGGCGTCTGCCCGCAATTTGCATATCAACGCGGACATTCTGGGCATCGTGATTCAAAACCCGCGACTGATCTGGTGGCGCGGTTTCGTCGTTTTGGCCGTTGAATTGATCGTGATCTTGTTTCTGATGTACGCCTGCTACATCTCCTTGCTTGATGATTTCTCTTTTCCGCGGCTGCGTGCAACGCCGGTTCTGCGAATTCCATTTGTCACCTGGAGGATCGGGATCATGATTGCCTTCGGATTTATGGCAATGTTCACCGCAGCCTACCTGTACGTGCACATCCGCAAGGGCCTTGGCCTACCTCTCAAATCAGATATCGCTCAGGAGGCCGCACAATGATCATCGGCGGAAGTCTTTTTATTGTATGCGTCATGCTTCTGCTTGGCGTAAGTGTTTATGTCGCCTTTGGGGCGGTTTTGATCTTCATCGCGGCTGTTGGGGATCAATCCATAACAGGTTATTTGCCAACCGGTTCCACAGGCATTCGTTCTTTGGTGCTTTTGGCAATTCCACTCTTCATGATCGCCGGCGGCATCATGGAAAAAGGAAAGATTGCCGCGCCTCTTGTTTCGCTGGCTGAAATGTTCATTGGCCACGTCAAGGGTGGTCTGAGTGCTGCTGGAGTGTTGGCCTGTGGTGTGTTCGGTTCCATTTCCGGTAGTGCGAATGCGACGCTGACCTGCATTGGCGGCATAATGATGCCTCACCTGAAAAAGGCCAATTATCCGGGCGGACAATCGGCAGCCCTGATTGTTGCGGCAAGCCCTTTGGGTCTTCTGATCCCGCCCAGTTCGTCGCACATCCTGTATGGCTGGGTCGCACAACAGCACGTGCTGAAATGCTTTCTGTCCACGGTCATTCCCGGGATCATTCTGATCACATTGTTGATCGTGACCAATCAGTTCATGCTGCGTAAGTATGACAATATCGACCTTACAGAGCGTCCCAAGCCGTTTCTTCCGACGTTTGGTCGTCAGGCGCGCCTGGCAGGGCCAGCTCTGATGATGCCGCTCATCATTCTGGGCGGCATCTATGGTGGCATCATGACCCCGACCGAAGCAGCCGGTATTGCGGTGGTGTATTCCATTCCGATCGCGATTTACTTCTATCGTGGCCTGACCTGGAAAACTCTGGCGCAAACCGTTCAAAATTCTGGTGTGACAATCGGCGTGGTCATGGTCATGATCTTCATGGTTCTGATCGTGTCCGACAACTTGATCTCCCAAGGTGCACCGCAGTTGGCCAAAGACATGGTCTACTCTGTATCGGACAACCCGATCGTGATCCTTCTGATGATCAACGTCGTAATGATCCTGATTGGTATGTTGATGGATGATATTTCGGGACTGCTTCTGGCAACTCCGATCTTGCTGCCAATTGCCCAGAGCACTGGCATGGATCCGATCCATTTTGCAGCTGTGATTGGCGTAAACTTGGGCATGGCAAACATCACGCCTCCGACAGCGCCTCTGCTCTATCTGGGTGCCCAGGTTTGTGATGAACCCGTCTCGAGTATGCTTTGGCCTACGTTGATCTTTATCTTTTTTGCCTGGCTGCCGACACTGATGCTGACAACCTTCATACCAGAACTTGCGCTCTTTTTGCCTGATCTTCTATTGGGCAAATAGGTCGAATGACTCAAATCAAAACACGCGCCCCGAGCCCAAAATTGGGGCGCTTCAATCTTTTGCCCGACCTCCAGCAAGAACCCAGATGGCGCATCATCCGGTCCAAATGCAGGAACAGGAGTAACCCGATACGAAAGGTCAAACATGTATAACAACGTTCTCGTAGCGCTATCCTTGGAACATGGCATCAGCGAGGTTGCACTGGCCGCTGCCCGCAACCTTGTTTCCAACGGGGGTAAAATTACCGCAGCTCACATACACGAACCGCCAAACAAACAGAGCATGTACTATATGGAGCAAGGAGTAACGGAAAAATCGTACCAAAAGGCAAAGGCGGGCCTGACTGATCGGCTGAGAACTGAGACCGATGTTTCTTCGATCATTATCGAAAGCCAGTCAGCTGGTAGAGCGCTCACGGAATATGCGAACAAAAACAACATCGATTGTATTGTTTTGGCGTCGCATAAACCCGGAATGAAGGAGTTCTTTCTGGGCTCGACCGCCGCGCTTGTCGTGCGCCATGCGCATTGTACCGTGCATGTGCTCAGGCTGTAATCGCGCAGGTTGTCAGTCGTCAACCGGCCCCTGGTCGTCACCAGAACCCGGATCTCAAACCCTGGCGGGGATCACCTTGTGACCCTGCCGATCTTGCACTAACATTCAAACTGGACCACTCAGGTGGGGCTGATCAGGCGGATTTGCCAACATCTTGCGTACAGGCGTTATTTCTAACGGTTTGACCCGTCGTTTACGGGTTCAGTTGTTGCAACCGAACGCGGAAATCAATTCTCCGATGCAGCGATCAAAGCTTTGTCCGCGATTGGGCTTTCGATGTTCTGGAATCCAGACGTCAATCAGGTTAAAATGGCAGCGCAGCGCAGAAGGCGGGCTTTGCAAACTCGGGCTCACCTGGCGCGTGGATGGTTTTGGACGGCCCTTTGCTGACTTTGATCGCACTCTTCGTGAATGTCTGCATAGATCAACGTTGACGATACTACTTCAAAAAGGTGGGCCCGGATTCCTTGGCCTTCTGAAGATGTTGTTGCATCACCTTTGCCGCGTTTTCCCGATCATCAGCGTCAAGATGATCCAAAATCTCGATATGCTCCAAGCAGGACTCCTTGAGACGCCCTGCATCGATCAAAGACTGATGCTCCATCAAACGACGAAGTCGGTTCTGATGTGCAACGGCTTGGTACGCAAACCGATTGTTAGCGCATTGTGCGAGGAACTCGTGAAACTCTTCATCCAGCCTGATGATCTCAGCGAGGTTGGTTTTCCGCCGCCGGCTGAGTACCTGTTCGTGACGTTTGCGCAGGCTGGATGCTTTGACAGGGTCAAATTTGAACTCTGATGCCAGAATGGAGGCAGGTTCGATAATCAGGCGAAAATCATAACTCTCATCATGGGCTGAAGCCGAATTCAACGTGGGCTCAAACTGCCAGCCATAACCGGGCATACGCGATACAATCCCGTCGTCGGCCAATGATACCAGCACGCGCGAGGCCGTCATTTTGCCAAGGTTGTACCGGTTCCTGATCTCCCCTTCGGAGACGGCGTTGGGCAATTCGCCGTTGAACCAATCCATGGCAATCTGTTCTTTGATCTTCTCGTCGTCTTCCTTTGGAAGTTCTGCGATGATTTTCAGGGCGGAATTGGCGTTTACAGTAACAAAAAAGCCTTTGTTTGCCTGTTTCTCCAATGCGCCAAACTCCTCCAAAAGGGTCAGAGTTGCGCGGATGGGGGTCCTGGAAACGGCAAATCGTTCCGAAAGCTCGACTTCGCGGAGGTGATCACCAGACTTGATTTCGCCATCAGCCACCAACTGCAACAGCTTTCGGGCAAGGCGCACCTGCAGGTCGCTCTTGGAGCTTACTTTGGTCATCCTACCTCCTAATTGTATTTACCATCCCCCTTAACACAACCACTTTGATTGGATACAGGCCTAACGTTACGGATATTCAAATGGGGTTTTGTCATCAAATCGCCGCAGCACATTTTCCGTCATTTTGGAAATTTCATTGTCATACCCGTTCCACGCCATGGACCCGGCCCAGGCAATTGATCCGGTCGAAAAGACCGCGCCCCCGCCGATGGTTTCGAAGAAGGTCAGGTCCGCACGAATGATATCGGCCTGGGTACCGCTCCAATCCGGCGTAGGATCTAGCAAATCTTCGGGTGTCATCAGATAGATGTCGGTGTGGCGGGTCGACGAGGCCAATACCAGAGCATGGTCCGGCGTGCCCTGTGTTGGATCGGCGCGATCCACCTCGAGCCCAGCTGCGCCACCTCCGGCAAGACCGAAGTCACCAATTTTTTGCCCCTCAACGCCATCAAAAATGAACCCAACACGCGGGTTCGCCGCCTCTGGGCTGACGACATAAGGTTCCGAGATGTCAAATCCTTGTGACGTCATGCCAACGCCACACAGATGGTTGGGCGGATGCCCATTGCGGCGCCACAGGCCGCCGTATTCCCCTGTAAAACCATGGTAAAATTGACCATGACCGGGCTCCCAGGGACGGATGCCCGCCTCGGACCGGCGACACTCCATGATGCCGGGCATGTCTTCGTTAAAGCTGACCACCCAATAAAACCCATTGCCACCCAGATACATCAGACGCCCGCCGCGATCGGTGAACCCCTGCATCGCCTCAACCATGTTGCCGGTATAATACTCTGGGTGGGTGCCCGTCAGGATGACGTTATACCGCTGCAACAGACGCAAGCCGTCGGCGTGCATGTCTTCGTCAGTGATGACGTCATAGTCCTGATCAATCGCATCCAGCCAGCCCAGAATGTGGGTGTCTGCATTGAACTGCCAGATATTGGAGCCGTACCCTCCGAGGAAGGATTTCACCTTGGGCTGCAGGTCCACGATGGGCCTGAGACGAGATGAGTGGAACACACCCGTTTCATCGTCATGGGTTTCATAGACTGAAAATCCGATGCCGGGGTTATCCTGAAGAAACATATGGTGACGATCCAGTTCAACCGCGCGCCCCATACCAATTTCGGTGCCCGGCACATCCATGCCGAGGCGGTGGTTGGCATAGGCCATGTAACTGCAGGTCGGGAACAAAAAGGCTACGGTATTGCCAGAGGCCCGGTTTCGGGGCGGGCGGACAGCAAAAACGCAATAATACGCGGCATCCTCATCCCCGTCGGGCACCAGCCGTACCGAATAGACGCCGCTTTTCAGGTCATCGGGAATGGTCAGGGAAAAATCCACCTCCCACCCTGCATCATACATATCGGTCGAATGAAAATGGATCGCCGAATACAGGTCAGGGCGCAGTTTCCAATCCAGCTCCTGTCCCTTCCACAACCAGCCGGTCATGGCGCGCGTTGGCGCGTTATGGATCTGGCCGTGAAGTTGATAGGGCGACACGTCGCAAATTGTTTGCGTGGTCATCTTGCACGAAAAATCCCAGGCCCCCAAAAGCGACCGCTGTCGGCGCAGCTGCGCGAAATCCGCCAATAGATTGCGCAAATTGTTGGGGTCCAAAGCCGTGTCAAAAAACGCGGGGCGGTCAATCTTTCCATCCAGAAAGCCAGCCAGCTCACCATCGCTGTCGCGGGTCGCCGCGATGACGCACTGGGTCAGCTCGCCAGGCGGAAGGTCGGCCTTTACAGTCACGGTTTCTGGAAGCGGTGGCTCGCTTGAGGCATCCAGATCCTTGACGACGGACAGAGACAAATTCTGTGTCGCGGCGCAATAACTCAGGGACACAATGTGCCAATGGTCAACAGATAACCGCGTGGAGGTGACAAGGGCATGGTCACCCGCCAAACCCGTCAATCGGTCGTGTTCATCAATGCCAATTTCGGCAAAACCGGGAAGCGAGACAACACATCGGTTGCGACCATCCAGCAGGGTTGGTTTGACGACGGCCGCCAGCGTGAAATCACGGATGCGGGGCAGGGCTTCCAGCCCAGGAACAATGACACAGGATCCCGGGCGAAAAGGTTTTGCCACGGCGGTGCGGTCGCTGCCCAGATCCAGATCTATCAGCCTGTCCTTGTACCCCGGACCGTCGGGGTTGGTATCGCCCTGGATGATCTGGCGAAAGTCGGCGCGGTAACGGTTTGCACCAAACGAGCTGACCATGACGTCGATGGTTTCGCCCGGTTCAACGGTCAGCTTGTTTGTGTATCCGACGATCGGCAGCATCTTTTCATCTTCCCCTATGAGGTTTGCGACAGCAGGGTTTCGACATCCTGTCCTGTCAGATCTTTCCAACGGCGTTTGAAAATGTCGCGCTCTGCCTCTAGCAGATCGGTGTAGATGACGTTTTCAACCATCTCGACCTTGGCACCGCGTTTCTTGGCCAAACGGCCCAAACGCCATTTCGCATACCGTTCTTCGACGACCAGTATATATTTGAACTCCCAGTCCGCACCGCGCATTCGATTCAGAACACGTTGCAGTCCGGGGCTGTGATATCCAATCGGCTGCGCCAGAAACTCTCTGGCAAAGGGTATATCCGTTTCTGTGATCTGATAGCGGGCCATTGCTGTCTCCGATAAAGGACCGGGGCGACCGAGCGCCCCGGCAAGTTCAGGGGAGTTTAGTTGGTTTTGATGCGATCCCAAGAGCGGGTGTAAAGTTTGAGTGCGCGACCCAGATCATCAAAAATCTGCAGCTTTGCGCGCACGTCAGCCGGTGGATTTACAGCGGCGTGACCTTTCAGCTCTTCTGGCAGCAATTCAATCGCAGGTGTGTTGACCGACCCATTGGTCAAACGTTCTGTATTCATCGCGGAAATTTCGGGCCGCATCATGAACTGCAAGAACAGCTTGGCGTTGTCCGGGTTGGGGGCCGATGCCAGCAGGCAGATGTCTTCTTGATACATCGTTGCGCCTTCTTCGGGGATGACAAAGCCCAACAGGTCAGGGTTCTGGTTCACGTTCAGCACTGCGCCCACATAATAATGCGACGCTGCCATATCGCCGGATGTCACCAGCGGGATCACGTCATAGCGGAACGCACCGATATTTGGCTTTTGCTCCAGAATGAACGCCTCGGCCGCCGCGATTTCGGCCTTGTCCTGCGAATTTACCGAATTGCCGTTCATGATCAGGCCAACGCCAATGGTTTCGCGCAGATCATCCAGCATGGTCACACGGCCCGGGTTTGCCGCCGCATAGTCAAAGAACTGCTGCCACGAGGTCAGCTCGGGGATCAGTTCCTTGTTATAGAAGATGCCAACCGCACCCCAGGCATAGGGCAGGCAGTATTCGGCATTGGGGTCTTCCTTGGACCGGATGGATCCGGGATCAATGTTCTCAAACCCCGGCATCTGGTTGACGCCAGCGGGTTGCAGCAACCCGAGTTTTTGCATGACGTCATGCATGTGTACCGACGGCCAGACCAGATCATACCCCGTTGCGCCTGCTTGTAGGCGTGCCAGCAGTTCTTCGTTGGTGGAATAAGTGTCGAGCGTGACGTCGACGTCGTATTCGGCGCTGAACTTTTCGATGACCTCGGGGTTGATGTATTCCCCCCAATTGTAGAGCGCGAGATTGCCATCAGCCGATGCCATCGGCGCCGCCAGCATCAGGGCCGTTGCGGCTGTTGCCAGTTTGGATGTTGATACGCGTTTCATGAAATTCCTCCCAGATTTTGGATTACGTATGCGTTCAGGATTTGCGGCTGCGCAGCCAAAGACCGACCGCAGCAACAACGAAGGTGAATAGAAGAAGCAGAACCGCCAGCGCGTTGATCTGTGGGCGCAGGCCCCGGCGCATCATTGCAAGAATGAACAGCGGCAGGGTTTGCGAGCCGACACCGGCGATGAAATAGGTGATCACCACATCATCCAGCGAGATGATGAAGGCCAACAGGAACCCGCCGACAACACCCGGCATGATCTGTGGCAACGTCACCCGGCGAAAGGTCGTGATGGGTCCGGCACCAAGATCTGCCGAGGCTTGCTCAAGGCTGGTGTCCATTCCGGCCAGGCGGGCGCTGACAACCACAAACACATAGCTCGACAAAAATGTCGTGTGACCAATGATGACGGTCAGAAGGCTCAGGTGGAAACCCGCACCGACAAAGAAGATGAGCAAGGCGATGCCCAGAACGATATCTGGCACGATCATCGGCAGAACCAGCAGCGCCTGGTAAAAGCGTTTGCCGACAAAGTTGTAGCGCGCCAGGGCGATGGCCGTAGCGGTGCCAATGACGGTTGAAACCGTGCTGGCAGACAGGGCCACGATGACGCTGTGCTTCACCACTTCAAAAATGCGTTCGGGCGATTCAGTGAATGCGGCATCGAATGAGGATTGCGAACTCGCACCGCCAAAAATCGTCAGATACCAGTCAAAGGTGAATTCGGTCCAGACCGCCATGTTGATGGAATTGGCGTTGAAGGAATAGACAAAGATCAGACCCAGCGGCAGATAGAGAAAGCCAAGGAACAGAAATCCGTAGCCCTTGAAAAAGAGCGACCAGATTTTGCTATCGAGAATTTTGTCAAACATCAGGAAACTCCTCGGGCTTCGGCTTTGGCCTGTCGGCTCAGCTGGAAGACAATCAGCACCACGACCGATGCCATGATCAGCAGGGCAAGCGCCGCACCGAACGGCCAGTCACGCGATTGCAGAAACGACCGTTCGATCAGGTTGCCGGTCATCTGGACCTTGGATCCCCCAAGGAAGGACGGCACGATAAAGTTACCGAGCGCCGGGATGAACACGATGACCGAGCCACCAATGATGCCGGGGGCCGTCAGGGGCAGAATGACCCGGCGAAAGGTCTGTAATGCGTTGGCCCCAAGATCCTGAGACGCCCGCACCAGCGAATAATCGAGCTTTTCGACATTCGCGTAGATCGGCAGAAACATGAACGGCGTCAGGATATAGACCATGCCAATGATCACCGAGAAGTTGGTGAACAACAGATCCAGAGGCTCGATGATCAGCCCTGCGGACTGCAACACGGTGTTGAAGAATCCGGTGGGGCGCAGCAGCAAGAGCCAGGCGTAGATGCGCACCAGCAGGTTGGCGAAAAACGGCAGGGTGATCAGGAACAGGGCAAAGTTCTTTTTTGCGCCCTGCATGCGGCTGACCCAGAATGCCGCCGGGTAACACAACACAAATGTTCCGATCACCGTCATGATGGCGATCTGGAGAGAGTTGAGGAAGATCTTCAGATAGATCGGTTCGAACTCTTCAAAGTCGTTCAGCGGCCAACCAATGATCCGACCGTAATTGTAGGGATACCAGTTCCATTCGACCCCACCGTAAAGGCCAGGTTCGAGAAAGCTGTAGACCATCATGATGCCCAGAGGGATCAGAAAGAACACCAGCAGCATGATCGAAAAAGGGGCCAGCAGCAGGATCAGAGACCGTCGCTTGCGCTTCAGGATCGTGTCAGAGCTCGTCATATCAGCCTCCTGTCGCTTTGATCAGGTGCGCTGCGCTTGGAGAATAGTAGAGTTTGACGTCGGTTCCGGCTTCGATCCGTTCGCCATCATCGCCGCGGTTGTGGCGATGATGCACGATGGCCGTGCGGCCTTTGCCAACGTTGACATGCAGATGCAGATCAGACCCGACAAACACGCTGGCTTCGACCGTGCCTTCGATACAGCTGTCTGGAATTCCATTGCCACCGGGCGTCAATTTCAGGTGTTCGGGGCGCAAGATCAGCTCGACCTGGTCGCCTCTGTCGAACTGATCCGACTTTGCCATCACCTGCCGCTGATTGGCGGTCTGAACCGTCAAAAGCTGGCCATCCTTGGCCACGACTTTCCCTGAAAATATGTTGCTGGTTCCAACGAAATTGGCCACAAATTCATTTGCGGGTTCATCATAAATTTCGGTCGGGGCTGCCAGTTGCTGAACCTTGCCATGCGCGACCACTGCGATCCGGTCCGACATGGCCAGGGCTTCTTCCTGATCATGGGTCACAAAGACGAATGTGATCCCGACAGAATGTTGCAGGTTCTTCAGTTCGATCTGCATATTCTCGCGCATCTTGCGATCCAGCGCCGACAGGGGCTCATCCAGCAACAGAACACGAGGCTTCAGCACCAAGGACCGCGCCAGTGCGACACGCTGCTGCTGACCACCCGAAAGTTGTTTTGGCTCACGGCTGCCAAACCCACCTAGGCCGACAAGCTCTAGTGCTTCTTCGACACGGTGGTTTCGTTCCTTTTTGGCGACCCCTGCAACATCCAGACCGTAGCCGACGTTGTTGGCAATGCTCAGGTGGGGGAACAAGGCATAGTTCTGAAACACCGTATTAAAGGGGCGACGGTGAGCAGGCACGCCTTTCAGGCTTTGCTCCTCAAGGGTGATCTCACCCGCATCGATATCTTCGAACCCGGCGATACATTTCAGCAGTGTAGTCTTGCCGCACCCGGACGGGCCAAGGAGAGTCAGAAACTCGTTGTTGCGTACATTCAGAGACACATCGTCCAAAGCATGTATCAAACCACCTTCCGGCGTTTTGTAGGCTTTGTGTGCCGATGCGATCTTCAAGAAACTCATAGCTTGATTTCTCCCTTCGAGCCCACCAGTCTTGTTTTTATAGTGGCGCAAAATACAGTGTATTTGTAGTATGCTTAAATACATTGTGTCAACACGCAATCTCGCCACCGACACCGCGGTGGCCTGCCTTTCAAGCGAGGAAGAAAGATGAGAAAAATGCGCGGTCGGGAATTGGGTCTTAAATTTGAGGGACTTACCGGGGAATTCAACGCCATCACCGACGTGCCCGGCGTTCTTGTTGGGCAAACGACTTTGGCTGATACAGCACGCCCGACACCAGGCGACGAACCTCGGCAAGTCAGAACCGGGGTCACGGCCATCTTGCCCTTTGGGCACGATTCTTCTGCCAAAATCGCACATGCGGGCATGTTTGCGCTGAATGGCAACGGGGAAATGACCGGTACGCATTGGATCAAGGATGCGGGGTATTTTCTGGGGCCAATCTGTGTGACCAATACCCACAGCGTCGGCATCACCCATCACGCGGCGACAAAATGGATGATTTCGCAATACCAAGAGGCGTTTGAGCAGAATCACCTCTGGGCGATGCCCGTGATCGCCGAGACGTATGACGGCGTTCTCAATGACATAAACGGACAACACGTGACCGAACAGCATGTGTTTGAGGCGTTGAATACCGCAGCCCCAGGTTCGGTTGCCGAAGGCAATTCGGGCGGTGGGACCGGCATGATCTGCTATGACTTCAAAGGTGGCACAGGGACGTCATCACGCCGCGTGACCATCGATGCACAGACCTATTCGATTGGCGTTCTGGTGCAGGCCAATCATGGCCAACGGGATTGGCTGACGATCCTGGGCGAACGGGTAGGGGAGGCCATGCGCGATGATGTGCTTTTGGAAAAGGAAAACGGGTCGATCATTGTGATTATCGCCACAGATGCGCCGTTGCGGCCCGATCAGCTGCGGCGCATTGCGAAACGTGGTGCGATTGGCATCAGCAAAACCGGATCGCCGGGTGGAAACAACTCGGGTGACATATTTCTTGCCTTTAGCACCGGCAATGCGCGCATCCTGCCACAAGTCGACAGCGCTCATCAAACCATGCGCCATCTGAACGATGAACATCTGGACGAGGTGTATAACGCGGTGGTTCAGGCCACAGACGAAAGCATCATCAACGCGATGCTGGCGGCCGAGGATACGCCCACGGTCAAACCCAAGGGGCTGACCTGCAAGGCCATTGATCACGACGCGCTGGTGGCATTGCTGCGCAAAGCTGGGAAATGCCGGTAAAGGCATTTCCCACGGTCAATGAACGATCATTCCGGCTGGGTTCTGAAATGGTAGGATTTCAGCCGGGTCAGATGTTGGTAGGCATGAGACGAAAGCGAACATCCGCGCCCGGTATCCTTGACCCCGGTCCAGGCCAGCCCCGGATCAAGATAGTCGCAGCGGTTGGCAAAACAGGTGCCGGTTTCCAGCTGTGCCGACAAGGTTTCAGCCGCTGCCATGTCTTTTGTCCAGATTGAGGTCGTCAGGCCAAAGTCACTGTCATTCATCAGCCGTATTGCTTCGGCGTCATCCTTGACGGGCATGATTCCGACCACAGGGCCAAAGCTCTCTTCGTTCATTACGCGCATGCCGTGGGTCACGTTGACCAGCACCTGTGGTGCCAGATAGGGCGTTCCGGGATTGTCAGCGGGGAAATACGCAGGGTCGATCAGGGCCTTGGCCCCCGCGGCAACCGCGTCATCAATCTGGCCACGGACGAAATCCGCGGCACCGGGTTTCACGACGGGACCAAGATTGACGTCTGGATCAGTCGGATTGCCCAAGCGATATTGCTTTACAACCTCTGCCACTTTGTCGACGAAGGGCGCGAAAACATCCTGATGAACATAGATGCGTTCGATGCCACAACAGGATTGGCCCGAGTTGAAGAACGCCCCGTCCACCAGGTTTTCCGCCGCAAAATTGATATCCGCATCCGCCCGCACATAGGCCGGATCCTTGCCGCCCAGCTCCAGATCAATACCCGAGAAATTGACCGCATTGGCCTGTTGCAGATGCCGACCGACGCCGACAGACCCGGTAAAGACGATGTGATCATGATGGCCTTCGCCAATCAGCGTGGCTGTGTCGTCGTTGGTTGGTAGCAGCAACTGGAAAACGCCATCGGGAAGACCGGCCGCAGCAAAGGCCTCGGCAAAGCGTTCCCCGCAACAAAGCGTTTGCGCCGAGTGTTTCAAAACCACCGCATTGCCCGCCGCAAGTGCGGGGAAAATGGCGTTGGTTGCTGTCAGGTAGGGGAAGTTCCATGGCGCAATCACAAAAACCGTGCCAAGCGCCTCGCGCCGGATGGTGCGCAGCGCCAAACCGTTTTGGGGCAGGGCGTCCTGTTGCAACGCCTGGGGTGCGATGTCGATCATATGTCGGGCGCGTTCTTCGAGCCCGCCGATTTCCCCGGCGGCTTGCGCAACAGGGCGGCCCATTTGCCAGGCAAGTTCGACACCGATCTCGGATTTTACCGAAATGAAATGATCAACCGCTTTGTGTAGAATGGCGCAACGTTCGGCCAGCGTCATGGCCGCCCAGCTTTTTTGCGCCTGCTTGCTGGTGTCAAAAACCTGACGCGCGTCTTCAAGTGTGGTCGCTGGGCGTTCGGCATAGATGCTGCCGTCGACCGGTGAAATGCATTGGATCATGTGTGTCATTCTGACCTCCTGAGGTTGCCAGTTCTGGGTTTTGCGAGATTTTCGAAGGGTTCAGAGGATCTCAAAGTACCGTTTGAGTTCCCAATCGGTCACCGCGCGGCCAAATTCGTGGGCCTCAAAGACCCGCGAGGCGGCGAAATGTTCGACAAATTCATCGCCGAACAGCTCTTTGGCTGCGTCAGAGGCACCAAACAGAATGCCCGCGCTTTCAAGGTTGGTGGGTAACTGCCGATCAATCGGAACATGCTGATCATAGGCATTGCCAACCGATGCGGGGCCCGGGTCAATCCCGCGTTCGATCCCCAACAACCCCGAACCGATCGCGGCGGCCATCGAAAGATACGGATTCACATCCGAACCGGGAATGCGATATTCCAAACGCTGTGATTTCTGTGATCCCTGAATGACCCGAATGCCGACGGTCCGATTGTCTTCGCCCCAGGTTGCTGATGTCGGGGCCCAGTGGCCGGGTGTCAGCCGTGCGTAACTGTTGACGTTGGGGGCAATCATTGCCGCAAATTCGCGCAAATGCGCCAGCTGACCACCCAAAAAATGGCGCATCGTTTGGCTCATCTGATATTCACCTGCCGGATCAAAGAACAACGGCGCACCATCTTGGGACCACAAGGACATATGCGTATGACCGCTTTGCCCAGAAAGCTGTTGGTTCCATTTCGCCATGAAGGTCGCCATCAGCCCGCGCTTTTGGGCGAGGATCTTCATGAACGCCTTGAAAATCGACGCCTTGTCAGACATCGCCAGCGCACCATCGACCGCAATCGCGGTTTCAACAACACCGGGGCCGGTTTCTGCATGCAGCCCTTCCAGCTCGATCCCGATACTGTCAAATGTATCAAGAATGTCCTGATACAGGTCTTCTTGGACAATCGAGCGCAAGGCAGAATAGCTGAAACTGCCCGGGCTCAGGGTTTTCAGATCCCTGAAGCCCTTTTCTTCCAGGCTGTCCGGGGTTTCCTGGAATATGAAGAATTCAAACTCCATCGCCGCATTGACGACAAAACCCATGTCCTTGGCCCGCTGAAGCACCCGGCGCAAAACGCCGCGCGGACAGATTGCTTCGGCGCGCCCTGCAAATTCGGAACTGAAGAACACCGTCTCATTGTCGAACGGCAGGATCATGCCGCTTTCGGGAATGATCCGCAGGTTGGCATCTGGAAACCCGCTGTGCCAACCCGTGAATTTCGAGTTGTCATAGAGCGTATCAGCCACATCCCAACCCAAAACTGCATCACAAAATCCATAGCCGTCATTCAGCGCCGACAGAAACTTTCCCTTGGCCATGAACTTGCCGCGAAACACGCCATCCAGGTCAAAGAACCCGACCTTGACGTGTTTGGGGTCTTTTTCAGACAGGTATGTCCGAACGTCTTCTATGGTTTTCAGATTGAGGTGCTGACCTGCCATTGCGAGAATCCTGACTTAAAGTTCGGTGGCTTTTTCAAAGGCACGAAGGGATTGGGCCAGCAGGGCCGCCCACATCGCGATGTTCTTGTTGGTTCGCAAAAGATCATTGCGAATTTCGACCATCGTGTAGGGAACGCTGCGGGCTTCGGCCTGAACACGAAGCGTGTGATCGACGCCGTCCAACGGCGAATAGGGTTGATTGTCGCCAACCTCGTAATCAGTGTGTCGCCGGAACCAATCTATTAGGAACCGCGACATCTGAGATTGCTGGTTATAGAGAAAGCCAACGTGCCAGGGGCGTTTTTGTCCGCGCACCACATCATTAAAGCTGTGCACCGCGACAAATGCCGTCCTCCGACCTACCAGGCGCCGTTGGTCCATAATATGGCTCAGGGTATTGTGAAACGGGCGATAGATCGCGTCTGCACGGGTTTGCCTGTCTGTTGTGCTGAGGTCGGCATTGCCCGAAACATGCGCGCCGTCTGCTTCGACAACAAATGCGCCGGGGTGACGCATGGTGCGATTGCAATCATAGACCAGTCGGGAATAGCGCTGCAAAACGGCCGGGCTATCCAGTTTCTCGCACAGCTTTTCGGTCAGCTGTGCGGCACCGATGTCCCAGGCGATATGCCGGATCCGCTCGGCCCTCGACAGGCCGAGCGTCCCAAGTGCGCGGGGAATGCGGTTGCCCGCGTGTTCGCATCCGAAAACGAATGCGCCCTGTCCCGTGGTGTTGAGCACTTTGACAGGAGAGGGATCTGTCTTGCTCAGCAAACCGCGCATCGGTTCGGGATCCCCAAAACAGCGAAGATCCCAGGGATGTTGATCAAAGACCGACATCGGCGAATACCTCGGACATGGTTTCTTCGAGAATATCGAACATCTCGTCGACTTGTTCCGTTGTGATGATAAAGGGGGGGCCCAACACAATAGCTGCCCCCAGTGGGCGGCAGATCAACCCTTTTTCCAGCGCCTTGTTGGCAATTCGTTCTGAGACCTGCAGATCACCGGGCAGGGCTTCTTTGGTGGTCTTGTCTGCAACAAGCTCAACCGCTCCCATCAATCCAACGCCACGTGCTTCGCCAGCGTATTTGAGCTCTCCCAGCTTATGGAGCCGCTCCATAAAGCGCGGGCTGACACGGTTGACGTTCTCTAAAAGCCCTTCGTCTTCAAGCACTTCGAGTGCCTTCAGGGCGATGGCGCTGCCCAATGGGTTGCCGCCTGCAGTAAACCCGTGCGGGAACTCTTCGGCCTGTTCAGACACGCGGGTAATTTCGTCGCTCAGGTCCTTGCCCAGAATGATCGCGCCCATCGGGAAATACCCGGCGGTGATACATTTGGAGGCAATGATGGCATCAGGTTCCATGTTGTATTTGACGTTGCCCCACATGTCGCCAGTGCGGCCAAATCCACAGATCACCTCATCGGCAATGAACGGAATGTCGTATTTCCGCAAAATCGGGCGGATCGCCTCAAAGTACCCTTCTGACGGGGGGATGACCCCACCTGCGCCCATGACAGGCTCTGCAAACATGCCTGCAATGGTGTCTGGACCTTCCTTGATGATCAGCTCTTCGAGGTTGCGTGCGAGGCGTTGCGAGAATTCCAGCTCACTTTCACCGTCCAGCCCATACCGCCAGTAGTGTGGGCAATCGGCATGCAGGAAACCGGGCAGGGGCAGGCCAAACTCGGCATTATAGGCTTTGCCTGTCATTGACGCGGACACAGCCGTTACCCCGTGATAGGCGTTCAGACGGGTGATGATCTTGCGGCGCTGCGGCTGGCCATTGCGCCGGTGCAGCATCCACAGCATCTTGACCATCGTGTCATTCGCTTCGGACCCGGAATTGGTGTAGTAGACCTTGCCCGCGTCAAAGGGGGAGACCTCGATCAGCTTCTCTGACAAGGCGACGGTAGTATCCGCGATCCTGCCAAAAAAAGCGTGATAACCAGGGAAGCGGCGTGCTTGGTCACAGATCGTGTCAATCAGGCCCTGATGGTTAAACCCGGCGACGTTGTTCCACAGGCCGGAATTGGCATCCATGTAGCTTTTGCCATGAACATCAAACACATGAATGCCTTCGCCGTGCGTCAGAACAACCGGACCATTCGAATTCAGAGTGCCCAGATCAGTGAACCCATGAAAGACATTGTCCATGTCTCTCTGCTCCCAGGAGTTTGTAGGCTGTTTGTTCATAGCAAGATCCTTAATGTTCTTTAGTGATGTTAAAATACATAAGGTATCGATTGGACTTTAGTCAATGTAAAAAACATTAAGCGCGAGGGTGAGAATCCGCCTATAACCCTCAATTTCTTGAAATATATTGATAATGTTGAAAACGAGGCTTCGTCTCTGGCGAGTATTGCGCGTCCAAGAGCAGGTTTTCTGAACCTAAGGAGACACAGGAAACAACGGCGCATCACGGCCAATTGCGACCACTCGTGGGGGTCTGAGTTGTTGCAGCGCGGCACGTCTTCCCGACATTCGCTGCAGGCGCAAAATCAGGCGACGGTCGAACTCACAATTTGCGGACGGAGTCACCGTTCATCGCTCACGCAGCATAAACAGCAAAATACGCCAGCTTCAACCTCGCCACGCAGCGACCTGATGTTTTCGGGATCTGTTAGGCGGAGGTAGCGGACTCGCCAACCGACTGCCGCAAGCTCCTCGGAAAAATGGCGCATGGCAGAGAATAAAAACGCGCTTTTTTTTTGTGATGCGGCACATAGGTGGCCTCTTCGCGGACCTCAGCCATCAGAATAATTTATGTGTCCGGGTTCGCGTTTTTCAGCGCATGCATGTCGGGCGAAAGTCGATCCCCCAGAATCAAAACGATACCTGGGCGATCCGTGTCGGTGTTCGGTTCAAAAGGCGCAGTCACCACTGAATCTCTTTTCCTGCCCAGTCGAAAAACTGTCCGCTGTTGTCTGGCGTAAGAGTATCGATGACATTCAGCAGGTTGCTTGCAGCCTGTTGCGCGGGAACCGTCTTGTGTTGCGAGTAGTTTTGCGTGAACTCGGTCGCCACGGTGCCGGGGTGCAATGCTGCGCAAACCAGATGCTTGTGTGTCCGTTTTAGTTCAATTGATGCTGTTCTGATGATCTGGTTGAGGGCCGTTTTAGAGGCGCGATAGGAATACCAGCCGCCAAGCCTGTTGTCCCCGATCGACCCGACGCGCGCAGACAGTACCGCAAAAACGGCTCTCCTGTCTTTTGGCAGCAGGCGTTTGGCATGCTTTAGAACCAAAGCGGGCCCAATCGTGTTCACTGCAAACAGATTTGCCATCTCATCCGCAGACAACGCCAGCAACGATTTTTCTGGTCCGCGTTTGCTCGACAAAACACCCGTTGCAACCACTATCAAATCGAACTTGGCCTGCAGTCTTCCAAGCTTTTCCGACACATTCGCTTCGCAGGCTATGTCCAGGCCATCCTGTGAACGAGAAAGACAAACGACCCGGTATCCCCTGAACACCAACTCGTTTGCTAATGCTTGTCCGATGCCGCCTGAGGCCCCAACAACAAGTGCACGTCTCTCCATGGCCAATATCCCGTCTAATTGAGCTGGACGATCGCGACGTTCAAGGCCGATGCAAAGCCAACCCACGCGAGATACGGAACGAAGAGCAGAGCAGACAGTCGGTCGGGTCGCCACGCGGTCCGAATGAAGCCCCCGATGGTCAGTAGAAGGCAAAGAATAATGACAAGCGCCAACGCTGGATTCTGAGCAGCGAAAAACACCGGTGACCACAAAAAGTTCAAGCCCATCTGGACGATCCAAAGGCGATTTAGCGAAACCCGGTCGTCATGTTGCCAAACGCGCCAGCCAACGTAAGCAATCATCAGATACAACACTGTCCACACTGGTCCAAAAATCCAGTTGGGTGGATTGAAAAACGGCTTTTGCAGATCTCCGTACCATTCGCCCGGAGCAGTGAGCGTGCCAATCGCGATTCCGCCGCCCATGACCACAATCAGGAAAAGCAGAAAGGAACCGAAGTTTTTCACAGTGATCAGACCTCTAATGTGAACAGACGAGAAGGTAGGGCTATCTCGGCAGTGAAGTGCCGAAAAACCGCTGATATTTGCCGAAACCTCGCACGATCAGAGGGCGCATGCGGAGGAAAAGGCGATAGAGCCCTTCCAGAAGGGGCACGACGCCCGGAAGGCTTGCCAATCTCGCCAACCAGCGCCAGCCCGGTATGGCACGCCATAATTCTACGAACGCCCGTGCCCCGGACATTTGCCGACCGTCGGCCAGACGAACATGGAACCTGGCCATCGCGTCCGACCGAGTGACGCTGTCATCCCCCGAAAAGCGCTTGGATGAAACGTCGACAAGATTTAGCACGTGATCGGTGTCAGCCCGTTTGTAGTAACATATCTCCGACGCACACAAGGGGCAGGACCCGTCATAGAATACGGTGATATTCTGCGGGTCCTTTTGTTTTATGGCCATCAATTCAGAAGACCTTCTATGTCACCACGAAGTCGCGAAGACTCGGGCTTTGTTTTAGAGCCGTAGGTGCCAACCAGATCACCATTCGGCCCGATCAAAACTTTGTTGAAGTTCCAAGCCGGTTCAAAACCCTCCTCCTGCTTCAGCGATAAAAAGAACGGATGCGCCTTTGGACCTGTTACATTCGTAATCCCAGTCATCGGCATATCGATGCCGTACTGAACTTCGCAGAAATCTTTTACCTCTTCATTGCTGGAAAGCTCCTGTCGGAAATCGTCTGACGGAACAGCCAGAACCACTAAACCTGTGTCACGATAGGTATCATATAGGGCCTGTAACCCGCTGTATTGTTTGGTGAAGGCACATCGGGAGGCAGTGTTGACAACAAGAATGGGTTGACCGCTCCATTGAGACAGGGTCAGGCTGCCCCCGTCGATGGAGTCGAAAGGCGCATCAAGCTCTAGGGCCTTCACTTGAAAGGCAGTCAACAGAAGCGCCAGCAGAAATACTATTCGGATCATGAAAGAACCTCCTTGTTCAACGTTTACGAGCCAAGAGCGCCTTTGGACCATTTTTCGTCTAGCGTGTGCAAGGAGTGCTCAATGTCTATGCCGAATGGTGGTCGGGGCATAATCGACCAGCTCGCTCGACAAAAACACTTGGGTCAATAACAGTTCGGACCCATTTACGACAGATAACGCGGTCAAAAATGGATGAGATTTCTATGAGAAAACTGGCAGCAACTCTGGGCATTTGCGTCGCGCTTGGTTGGTTCTCAACACTTGCTGCAGGGGAGCAGGTCATGCTGGAAACTTTTGACAATAATCCCGAAAGCCGTTGGGAATTTATCGCGGACACCGTCATGGGCGGCGTATCAACTGGGCAGGTCAGTTTTGCACAGGAAAACGGGTCCGGGTATGCACGGCTGACTGGAAATGTGAGCACCGAAAATCGTGGCGGCTTTATTCAATTTCGGACGGAACTCTCAGAAAAACCATCAATAAACACAAAGGGTGTACGGTTCATCTCCCGAGGCAACGATCAAACGTACTATGTCCACCTTCGCACCAGCGGAACGGTTTTGCCGTGGCAGTATTACCAAGCTAGCTTCGAGGTGACGCAACAATGGGCAGAAGTGCGCATTCCATTTTCGGCCTTCAAAGCATCGGGCAGAATGCTCAGGTCTGAACCACGCGCGGGATCTATCAAGTCAATCGGCATAGTGGCCTATGGTCGTGACCACCAAGCGGAGGTCGACGTGCAAGAAATTGGCTTTTATTGATCCCTATCACGGCCTTTTACAGAATTGTTCGTTAATGCCTGGGCAGTCGCAGCCCGCATTGCCGACGTTCGCGGCAAATGAGATGTTGGGCGTAAGGTTTTGGTAAAACGCCGCAGAACGCCCCCCATCGCGAGGACAGGAACTTGGAATTTTCGGCAGAATACGAGGTACACGCTTCGGCGATTGCCAACCTTTTTACAGCGAGCTTCACCGCCTCGGAGGGATCGGACGAAGGTGAGCTGATAGGGGCTTTGGCCCGCCGTCTGATGGAGGAAACTCCCTCGGAGCATCTCCGTGTTTTCACGGCTTGGAATAATGGCGAGCTGGATGGCGCAATCATCTTTTCGCGCCTCACTTTCAAAGGCGACAAACGCGTGGTGTTCGTCCTTGGACCTGTCGCGGTGGCCACAAAGCGGCAGCGCCAAAATATCGGGCAGAGATTGATTGCCCATGGCCTCAGGGTGCTTCAGCAGGAGGGCGTCGATTTCGCGGCGACTTATGGAGATCCTCGTTTCTACGAGCGCGTCGGCTTCTCGACCATCACCGAGAAAGACGTGCCAGCACCTTTTCCTTTGCAGCATCCCGAAGGCTGGCTCGGTCAATTTCTCAATAATGCGACAAAGACGCCGCTCCAAGGACCGTCTCGGTGCGTTACAGCGTTTGACGATCCAATCTTCTGGTAGCTACCCATCCGAAACTTCGGCCCAATGGCGACCTTGGCGTCAGTCCCGCGCTCCGGCGACAACGTGGACGAAATGTGCATGCGTAGAAGTGGTTTGATCGACCGGTCCGGGATGTTGTTTGACCCTTGCGGAGTGCTTGAAGCTTGCCAAAATTGGTCTTTTGGGAAAGGCTCTCCCGATACTTAATTGACATGTGAGGAGCATTTTATGGCCAATCTAGGCGCTCAGCCGATTCGAACCGAACGTGATCTTAAACGCTTTGAAACTGAAATGACCATTGAAGAGCGTTTGCCGGAACAAAGCATTCTGGATGCCTTTATCAACAGCGCTGAGCGAGCCCCCGACGCCACGGCCATGACCATGTTGATGACAGGAGCGGCGGACGAGCACCCACGGCGGATCAGCTATCAAGAATTGCTCAGAAACATTCGGCGCGCGGCCAATCTGTTCACCGATATTGGCGGCGCATCACCGGGCGTCGCTTTCATGCTGCCCGCCTTGATCGAAACCCACGTCACTTTATGGGGTGCGGAAACCGCAGGCTATGCGGTGCCGATCAATTTTCTGTTGCAGCCGGAAAGCATCGCGGAACTGCTCAAAGCCTCAGGTGCAAAGATCCTCGTTGCCCTGGGGGCGCATCCGCAACTGGATATCTGGGAGAAGGCACTTGCATTGCGCGAGCAAATTCCCGAGCTCGTGTTAGTGCGCGTTTCACCTCCGGGCACGCCTCCAGAAGAAGGTGTAATTGATCTTGGTGCTGCTTTGATGGCCCAACCTGATGATCATCTGACATTTGGGCAAGCGCGCAGCGGTGATGATATCGCCGCGTATTTTCATACCGGAGGCACAACCGGTGTTCCCAAGCTCGTTGCACACACCCATCGCAGTCAGTTGGTGGCGGCCTTTGGTGGCGCTGCAATGTGTGGCTATACGCCTGACGATGTTTTGACGGCCACCTTTCCGCTCTTTCATGTTGCTGGGACAATCGTCGCGGGTCTCAGCGGGTTCATGGCGGGAATTGAACTGCTGGTCATGACGCCCGCAGGGCTGCGTAATCCGACGGTCGTCGAGAGCTTCTGGCGGCTGGTCGCGGATCACAAGGTGACATTGGTGGCCGGCGTTCCAACGGCAATTGGTGCGGTTTTACAAACCCCTTTGGACGATCACGATATCAGCGCAGTGCGCGCCGGTCTAACCGGAGCGTCGCTGTTGCCACCTGCCGTCGGGCAGAAGTTCAAGGACGTCACTGGCTGTACGCTTTTTGAGATACTCGGCATGACAGAGGCCTCAGGGCTGATCAGCATTGATCCCTGCTGTGGCGAGGGCACGACAGGGTCCGTCGGCTGGGCCTTGCCATACACGCAAGTCGAGGTTTTGAAGCTGACATCGCAAGGCCGCCTCGGAGAAGCTTGCGAAACCGGGGAAATTGGCGTCATCGCAATTCGTGGTGATCATCTGTCACCCGGCTATAGTGATGCGACCCAAAACAAGGGTGTCTTCACTGATGGCATGCTGAATTCAGGTGACTTGGGATACAAGGATGCACAAGGTTGTCTCTACGTTGCGGGGCGCTCAAAAGACCTGATTATCCGGAGCGGTCACAACATCGATCCCACCATGATCGAAAACGCGATGAGCACGCATCCGGCTGTGGCGCTCGCAGCAGCAGTTGGCATGCCCGATGCTTATGCTGGTGAACTGCCAATGTGTTTTGTGCAGCTCCACCAGGGCGTTGATGCCAGCATGGATGACCTCATGGCCCATGCGCAAAAAACAATTGATGAACGTCCGGCTTGGCCGAAGATGCTTCAAGTTATTGATGCGATCCCTCTGACTTCTGTTGGCAAGATTTTCAAACCGAGTCTGCGCTGTGATGCCGCCAAATTGGTGGTGTGCAGATTGCTTCAAGACGAATTGAAACTGCCCGATGCCAAGGTCGACGTGGTCGCCGGTGGTCCGCGCGGACTTTGCGTCAACGTGGTGCTTGCACCAAAAGACAGACCATCGACTGCTGTGGTCGAACAGGCTCTCGCAGCGTTTCTATTTGAGACTCGCGTGCAGGTCGCCTAGGGGAGTTCGGGTGCAAAGCAAAAATTAGACCATCCAATACAGCCAAAGCCTTGTCGGTCTTCCACCTCCAAACCAACAGTGGGTTTAAATTGGATTGGCACCTGTCGTTCGACTTCGTTAACAAACATTCTTCTACGGTGCAGCACATACCAATACGGGCGCCCTACTGCCCTTGGTCGCGCCAGGTGCGGATGGCTGCAGGCAGCCCGATCGGACTATTTTCAGGCGTTTGCACAACCGCAGACGTCGCTCGGGGCAGCACGCACCTGATCTGCTGGCCTCGTCAGGCGATCTTGAGGTTGGACGGCGGGATACATGGGGAATACCGGGCCCAAGGGTCTTGCAGTCCGCAATAGGGGGGGGCGCAACCGTCGTGTTCAGGCCAGAAAACAAGAACGAGTCGTGGGTCTAAGGAAAATCGAATTGTACTTTTCAAAGACTACATCCCAAGCAAGGAAATCAAACGTTGCCCACGAAAACAGTTCGAGAAAGGGCTTTGACAACCGGTGCGCTCCTCGGCGCGCTCATTTCGTGTACCAGCGGTCCGCCGGTCTCCCTCGACAATCCCCCGCTGGGAGCGGGTGGCCAGTCACGTTGGCTGTTTGTTCAGGTTGTCTCGCAAGATGCGGGGTTCATCGGTGAACTCTATGCGCGCAAATAGGATCAACAAATTAATTGCGATCTCACGCTGCACTAGCATTTCTTCAACTTCACGCAGGCTCAAAACGAAGCGAACATAGAGTCACACTGCATGAGAGATGATCTGATGAGGAAACCGGTGACGCTTGCAGCTGATCGACGGTGACTTCATCGATGTCACCTACGTCCAATTGCGGGTATCAGCAACCGAACGACAGTTAACGTGACAACACCGTTAGAAACGATGCTACGGGGCAGGGGAGACCTCACCTGTTGCAAAATCCAAAGTAACCGCGCCACCTACTCGACCAAACTCAACGAAACATCCATGAACACAGGGTGAGTGGTGGTGACAGCGGTCACGTTTTAGTGCCGCTCCGATCGCCAAGGGGCTTTTCCAGTCGAGCGCTGTGTGGCGGCAGGCCATTTGCAAATCCTGGGTCTGAGTCACAGCCCACGTAATTTTGGCATAAACTAGAGATTCTGAAAATAACCTCTGGTAGTATTCATATGCAAATATAAAGAGAAACTCCATGGTTCCTGCTCCAATTACAGATCTTAGCGGTCTATTTCGTGTGGGCGCAGATGACATCTTCGGCGTCGACAGTGTGTTTCCCGATGACATAGGCTTGTGGGACACAAGCGCGGTGACCCGCATGATTGGCACGTTCGCCGCAACGCTTGGTCGGTAAAACCCATTTAATCGGGATATCAGTGGGTGGGACACAGGGCGTGTGACGTCCTTGCACGGCACGTTTGATGCTGCTGCAGCGTTTGATCAGGACATTAGTGGATGGGTTACCAGCAACGTTCGCTCCATGATCCACATTTTCGAAGGGGCCACTTCCTTTGATCAGAGCCTTGGCGTATGGGATCTGTCGTCGCTTTCGTCCCAAGGGTTGAGCCTATCGGTCACCGCGATGAGTATGGATAACTTTGACGCCACACTTGACGGTTGGGCGCAGCTGGATCCTGGCGAAACGCGTGTGCCGCGCAACATATCATTGGGCGCTGAGGACCTCATCTATTCGAATGTCACGGCATTCGATAGCCTCGAAATCGACTTCTCCTGGGCCATCACGGGCGCGCGATATTGGCTGGAAGACTCGGCAGAGAATGATCGCCTCGACGGCTCTGGCGGCGCTTACCGTATCGTGACGGATGGACTGGCTTGGGGGCCACCATATTACCGGCAACGGCTATTTCGATACATTGCGCGGGTCCGTAGGGAAGGACACGATTGAAGGTGGGCTGGGCGGTGACACGTTGCAAGGCGGGGACGGCGATGACGTCCTGTTTGGTGCGTTGCGTGGTGCAACTCTGGAAGGGGACCGCGCCGACGTGATATTTGCAGGTGCCGGGAGTGACTACCTCGACGGCGGGCATGGCAATGATGAACTGCGCGGCGACGATGGAAATGATACGCTGCTGGGAGGGTTCGGGGCCGATACGCTCGTGGGAGGAGCAGACGACGACGTGTTGACGGGAGCGGCACTTTCAGACGTGCTTTTTGGCGGCGAGGGGGACGACTTCCTGAATGGTGGCTTTGGCTTCGACCGACTGAATGGTGGCGTGGCCGAGGCGTTTGTGACGCATGTCCCATCAGGTCAGTTCCTCTGGGCTTTGGTCGATGGCGCGGCGCTCGACTTCGCAACTCTCACCACGCAAGAGGGTCGGATCGAATTCGATTTTTGATGCCCCGAGCATAGGTGGCTACATCCACCTGCTTCATTGCTCATTCAATCAATTTTTTCTTATAGGACACGGAATTTTCGATGGCGTTTATTGATCACTCAACAGCGAACAGAGCATCCCGGGTACGGTGAGTAGCGACACGATATTGGGGAGCAATTTTGGTGACACGATCCAAGGCGGTGTAGGCGACGACGCGATATATGGTGGACCTGGCGGCAACTACATTCATGGCGGTAACGACACAGATATCTTTGTCGGAGGCGACGGCAACGACACAATCGCAGGGGGGGCAGTGACGTCGTCAACTACAAGCTTGAAAGTGGACGCTCTGGGGGTATTCGCACGAACTTGTCAGGTGCCCAATAGACATATGATTTCGATAAACACTCGCAAACGTTTGAAAGCCAAAACATAACCCTCGGTGTTCACAGCGCGCGTGAAACCTAAGGCGATTTGTAGGGGGGACTCACTTTGACAGAGACCCTAGAAAACTTCCGAATTCCAGTGAGATTTTGACTTTATGCAAAAAAACCTGAGTACGCGTGAATGAGGCGCGGCCGATTGTGAATATTGGGGGGGTGATCAGGGCGGATTTGCTAACATCTTGCATACATTTCCGTGCAATATTTGGAACCAATTCGAGCATTAGTATGCAGTTGATAACTTATGGTAAAACTGGGCGGCATGGATGGAAGGTCACAAATTTTGCCAGACTTAGAACACTGGAACTCGGAAATCGCTTCTGAGTTTTCCGGAATGCGTTAGAAATTGTGTGCAGGTGTTATTTCTAATGGTTTGACGCGTCGTCTGCGGGTGCAGTTGGTGCAACCGATCTCGGAAGTCAATTCTTCGATGCGGCGATTAGAGCTTCCCCACGATTGGGCTTTCGATATTCAGGAACCCACACGACAATCAGTTTAGAACCGCAGCTAAGCGCAGAAAGGCGATCTATGTAGAGTCCTGCGAACGGCCCTAACCGGTCATTGGTCAAAACATTCTGCCACTGCGGTGCGGCCCGTCATAGGAGACATTCGCTTGGACTGCGCGATGCCGCGACAGTTGCGGCCTTCTTGAAGTTGAGTTTCACACCTATCGGTCGACCAAGACCCGCCATTGTCCACGAATGAGTTCTTCCCAATCCGGGTCGGCTTTCAGGTCGACCGAGGAATCTCCAATGAGCGATGAGACCATTAATCGGCCGCGTAAAATGGCAGCCGGTGTTTCAAAACCGACTTCTTCAAACATCCATTTGGCAAATCTATACCGTTTTGTAAGAGTGCGCTGATAAGCGAGATGGGCTTTGGCATCGCGTTTTGCCCAAACGGATATTGCGTGATCAGGAACGGTCGCGTCTTCTTGGATAACCTGTAGCATCAGATTGAGAATCCGTACTTCGGGTGGACCGTCAAAATGCTGAGCGTCGCGAATGATATGATCTGTTAGGTGGTTTTCCCAATACTCCAAGATCTGATCGAGAAGATCCTGAATATTTTTGAAATGCCAATAAAAACTGCCACTCGTCAGGCCAAGCCTATCAGCAAGTGAGACAACTTTGATCCCATCAACGCCACGTTCGTTCAGAACTTCAAGCGCTGCGTTGAGCCAAACTTCGCGATTGGCCCGTTGTTTTTTCTGTTCTGGCTTAACCATAGACAACTCTATTGACACATTAGACGGGAGCCCCTTACCGTAGAGTAATCTATGGAATTTGCAAATTCCGATTATCTCGCCGTGCAGAAGCGCAGAAACTAACGCTTAAACTAACACGGAGCGAATTGTGGAGGGGAAAATGACGGCTAGTATCTTAAATAAGGTGTTCTGCGGATTGGTTGCGGGTGTGATGGGCACACTTTTGGCTTTACCGGTGACGCGCGAGGCTGCAGCGCAGGATATCATGCCCGCCGGACGGTCAGCCGTTGAGATCAAGGATGGTGTCTATCCGGCTAGCTATTTCCCGAACACGGAAATTCTTGGCGCAGATGAGATGCGGATCACAGCGTTGGGTACAGGTATGCCCAATCAGACCAAGGCTGCGGTCTCGATTTCTTTCCTAGTAGAGTTAGGAAATGGCGATAAGTTTTTGTTCGATGTTGGCACGGGATCTTCGGGCAACCTGTTTTCCTTAAGGCCTGATTTCTCCAAGATCGACAAGATGTTCTTTAGCCACCTGCACGTCGATCACGTGGGCGATTTCATGGGTATGCATGTGGGCGGATGGCTGTCTGGCCGTTACACACCTCTGCGTATATTCGGCCCGTCAGGAGCCACGCCTGAACTCGGCACCAAGTCTTATGTAGAAAACATGCAAAAAGCCTACGCCTGGGACCTCGAGACGCGCGCTGGCGCTTTACCCGATGCCGGAGCCAAACTTGAAATCCACGAATTCGACTACATGCAGGAAAATGAAATCGTCTATCAGGAAAACGACGTAACAATCCGGTCCTGGCCGGCGATTCACAGCCTTGACGGTTCAGTCAGCTACTCTCTGGAATGGAACGGCCTGAAATACGTGTTTGGAGGCGATACCTACCCCAACAAATGGTACGTAAAATATGCTGCCGGGGCTGACCTTGCCTCGCACGAAGCGTTTCTTCCACCCAAAGCCTTGTCCACGTACTTTGGCTGGGATTTGGCACAGGCAACCTATGTGTCCACAAGAATTCATACCGAGCCTGCAGCGTTTGGCAAAGTGATGTCCGCGGTCAAGCCGCGCCACGCTCTTGGATACCATTCGGTTTTGTCGCCGGAAAACTTTCAGGCAATTCTTGAAGGGGTCCGCACAACCTATGACGGGCCGCTGACCTTGGCGCGCGATCTCCAGGTTATCAACCTGACCAAGGATTACATTGTTGTTCGGGAAACTTCTGTGGATGACTACGTACTCCCGCCATCGGTTGGTCAGGCATACATCCAGGCAACACGGTCGGAGGAAAAAAGTCCTTCTGACAAAGTGAACGCTGGGAAATGGGACGGATATACACCTCCGCCTATGCCGAAAAGAACATCGGATAACTAAGACGGGTTAGTGCTCGGGATGGCAGAGTTGGCCCGGGTGAAACTCGCCAACTCCGGGGAGAATATGTCTTGAAAAGATTTCTAGTAGCACTGGTCGGAGCTGTGGCGCTCAGTTCTATTTTGGCCGGAACCGTCAGGGCCGAAGACGTGCCCAAAGCAAGTCACTATTTTCCCAATGCCGAACCTTTGGCGGCGGACGAAATCCGGGTTGTCGCGCTTGGTACCGGGACACCGAATTTCCGGCACTCGCAGGCCTCCGCCGCGTGGCTTGTTGAGCTAGGTAATGGTGACAAATTTCTGTTTGATGTTGGCACCGGATCTCTTGCAAATCTGGCGTCGCTCGAAATTCCCTACAATTCGGTGGACAAGGTTTTCATTAGCCACCTGCATGTTGACCACATTGGGGACCTTGACGCGCTCTACATCGGCGGCTGGGTATCCAACAGAACCATACCGCTGCGCGTGTGGGGGCCCAGCAGTTTCAAACCAGAGTTTGGCACAAAAGCTGCCATGGAAAACATGGAGCGGATGTTTGCCTGGGACGTGGCGGGACGCAGGGGTAACATGCCTTCTTCCGGAGGTCATCTTGAGGTCACTGAATTCGACTATTCCAAAGTTCTGACCGTCTACGAAGAAGACGGTGTTGTCATTCGGTCGTGGCCTGCAATTCATGCGATCGACGGCCCGGTGTCGTATAGTCTGGAGTGGAAGGGTAAGAAGTTTGTCTACTCCGGCGATACCAATCCCAACAAATGGTTCGTGGCAGAGGCGAAAAATGCCGATCTTCTGATTCACGAATGTTACCTGACGGTTCAGCAATTCATCGAATTTAAGAATTATGACCCCGAACGCGCCCGCATTATTGCCTCGGTAATCCACACCCCACCGGATGCCTGTGGCAAGGTTTTCAACATGGTGAAACCGCGTCACGCCGTCGCTTACCATACGTTTGACGATTTCAATATTACCCCCAGTACAATCGCCGCCATACGGGAAAACTATGACGGCCAATTGACGCTGGCCCGTGATATGTTGGTCTGGAACATCACTGATCAAGGCATAACGGTTCGCGAGGCCGTAGGGATAGAGAACCCGCTGCCGGCAGCCCCCCCAACCCCTGCAGGCCCACCTGATCCAAGCGAACGGATCAGCATTTCCGAATGGCTTAACGCAGGGCGGTTGAAATTTGACGAGTAATCCGGTCGGGTGTTGAACGACCTAGTAGTCGCAGGCGCGAGGTAGCATCGATTTGATTTGTGTGTTGAGGAGGTGGGCTAGGACGCTTGCCATTCCCCTTTGCTTTGCCCTTTTGACCGCGGCGACCTGCGCTCGCGCAGATTTGTCCCCACTTAACGGAGCTGCAGTCGCGCCCAACATCGCTGAAATAACGATCTCAGAGCAAGGCGTGACCGTCGCTCTGGAGATCTTTGTCGAAGACATCAAGTACTTCGAGGACATCCTGCCAGACAGCTGGATGCCACCTGGCTCTGGTTCCCGACTGCCCGAGGTTGAACGCCTCAAACGGTTTTCTCAAACCGGCCTCAGTTTTCGAACCGCCGACGGAGCCGCTTTGCCTGTCTCCGTTCGTGCTTTTGAGCCCCGCCTACGTGTAGACAGGGCATCTCCTAATGCGGGCATGATTGACCCGCTCACGGGCCGCACGGTTCCCAAACCACCGGAAGACCCTCGGGTCGCCTATGCAGAGCTGTTTTATGGTTTTCAGGATCAAAAACCTGAGCGATTGGAGATTTCTTCCCCAACCGATAGCGACGGTCAACCGGTCGCAACTGTTGGTATGATCGTATTTGATCGTGACGTGGCCGTGACCGATTTCCGCTTTTTGTCAAAAGTCGCGCGACTGTCACTGAACTGGGATGATCCCTGGTATAGCAAATTCGATAACCCCAACCTTCGGCGGCACCACAGATACCCTGTGATGTCGTATATCTATGCCGAACCCTACGAGATCCGGCACGAAGCGGTGATGCGGGTGCGTGACGCCGCGCTGTTGACCGGTACAGAGCTTGAAGGAGACATCTTGTCCACCGGTGACCGCAACGCGATCACACAGGCGCTGCCGGACCTGCTCAACGACAGTTCTCCGATGACTGTGAACGGCAAACCCGTCCAGCCGGAGTTCAGCCGTATGTCCTTTCTCAAAGTCTCGGCATCGGGACTGGTATTTCTTGAGAAAGATGAGGCCGTTCGGACTGATGCGGCCATTGTTGGGTTAATTTTTTCTGTTCCAACGGCATCCCTAGCCAATAGTGCAACCGTCACATGGACGTTATTTACCGATACCATCCAGAAAATTCCGGCCCAAACAATTGACGCGGCCGGCCCCTTTATCACCGAGCTAACGCCTGAAGAACCGTTATTGGAATGGGTCAATTATTTTACGGACCACAATCCTCCGGCAATCGCGCCCGTCGTGTTCGGTGAAGAACGATTGGTGGACGTTCCTATGGCCACACTTCTGATGATTCCCCTGTCTCTGGCAGCCGCGTTCGTTCTGTTCCAGTTGAACACAATTTGCAGACCCGCCAGACTTGTCACACTGGCTGCGCTCGTGTTGATCACCGGTCTGTCCACGCGCATCGGCTGGGTGACAATGGTGAACCCGATTGCCGGTGCGCCGGATGAAACGTCCGCCGAGCGCATTACAGGCCAGTTGGTTCAAAACGTTTACAAGGCTCTTCCGGAGAGAATTCCCGAAAACCTGAACGCCGCGCTGAGCACAAGCATCTCCTCCGGGTCCTTTGTTGAAGTGAAACAAGAACTGGACCGCGCACTTGTCGTAAAAATGCAAGGTGGAGGGGCGGGCATCGTCAAGGAAGTCCAGAACCTGACTGTCGCGAGTGTGCGTCAGATCTCTGACGACGGTGGGTTTCAGACGTCGGTAAGTTGGCGCGCAACAGTACACGGAGATCATTGGGGACATCCCCATCGGAAAGTTATTCTTTTCAGCGCGTTGATGGATGTCGGCCCAGTGGACAATGCGTGGAAAATAACTGGCCTGACGGTCACAAGTGCACGGCCAGAAAACTAATGGATCGCAGATGAAGAGCACAAGAATTAGGGTGTTGTCAGCAAAAGCATAGGCAGCCGTACTGGCGGTTTTGTCTTGGCGCACTTCTGCTGCTCCCAGGTACGGTAAGCGCCCACTTTTTGATGAACCAAAACACGCGCATCATTCATGTTGAACATCTCAGCAACGGGCTTAGGGTTTATTTACGTCGGCCAATGCCCTATCTCGTCGCCAATCTGGTTGGCTAGGACGAGCCCGTGAATGGCCGCTTTTGCAGTTTGGTGGGAGTGCCGCGCGGATGCAGCGAAAGACCGGTTTCCGCCCGACCTGCGAACAGACGTTCAGGGCCAACACCAGCCGCACTGGCCCACACCCAGGATGCTGTTCCGGCCGTCAATGGTTGTTGCGCGCAGAAAGGCGACCTTTGCAAAGTCGTGCGAACGGCCCTGAGAGGACCTTGATCCGCGCTCGCTGATGCTTTGATGCTGCCCTCAAAGCTGATGTTTGTTGTCGTTGCAAATTCGTATCGCAATCTAAGCAACCCTGAACGGGGCTAATAAACCCCTCCACTCCAGGCTTGTTAAATTCAAAAACTGGGCGATGAGAACCTTCTTGTTCCGCCTCTCAACTCACACGGACACACCCTTTAGCACGTCCTCCTTGGCCAGCGTTCCCTTGGTCCCTGACATCATGACCTCGCCCCGACGCAAAACTACAAATTGGTCGGCTAGGTCGTAGGCGAATTCAAAATACTGCTCAACAAGGACAATCGCCATATCGCCCTTGGCTCGCAACAACCGTATCACGTCACCGATTTGCTGGATGATGTTGGGCTGGATGCCCTCTGTCGGCTCATCCAAAAGCAAAAGCCGTGGCTTGGTAATCAGCGCTCGTGCTATGGCCAGTTGCTGTTGTTGCCCCCCAGACAAATCCCCGCCGCGCCGGTTTTGCATCTCTTTCAGCACCGGGAACAATTCGAAAATCTCATCCGGTACGTGGTGCTCGGTAGGTGGCAGACAGACAAACCCGGTTTCCAGGTTTTCGCACACGGTCAGCAAGGGAAAAATTTCCCGTCCCTGCGGCACATATGCGATTCCCTTATGGGCCAGTTTGTGCGCTGGTAGGATGCCCAGCACCTCGCCTGCCAGCTCAACACTGCCTCCAGACCGCGGGTGAGTGCCCGAAATGGCCTTGATCAGGCTGGTCTTGCCAACACCATTGGTTCCCATAACGCAGGTCACCTCGCCCATCGCGGCCTCCATCGAGATACCGTTGAGGATTTGAGAATGCCCGTAATGCAGGGTCAGATCTTGTAGTTTCAGCATGGTTCAGCGCCCCAGATAGACATCGATGACCTGTTGGTTCGAGGTAACGTGGTCAAGACTGCCTTCGGCCAGGACTGACCCTTCGTGCAGCACGGTCACCCGGCAATTCAGTCGGCGGACGAATTCCATGTCGTGTTCTACCACCACCACGGCGCGTGTCTTGGCTGCTTCTAATAGTAAGTCCGTGGTATGTTCGCGTTCTTGCGGGGTCATCCCCGCCGCGGGTTCATCCACCAGCAGCAGACGCGGTTCCTGTGCCAGCAACATGCCGATTTCCAGCCATTGCTTTTGCCCGTGGCTCAACTCGCCGGATTTACGTTTCAGCTCATCAAGAAGGCCGATTTCCTGTGCCCGATCGGCAACTTTCTCAAGATCCTCCGCGCTTGGCTTGTAGGCCAGAACCGAAAACCAGCCACGCGGTTTTTTCAAAGCCATCAGCAGGTTTTCCTGCACGGTCTGGTCTTCGAACACCGTTGGTTTCTGGAATTTGCGTCCAATCCCGGCCTGGGCGATCTTCGCCTCGTTCATCTTCAAAAGAGAAATGGATTTTTCGCCCCATATCACCCGGCCTTCGTCCGGTTTGGTCTTACCGGTGACAATATCCATAAACGTCGTCTTACCGGCACCATTGGGGCCGATAACGGCCCGCAGCTCAGCATCACCGATCTGGAACGACAGGTTGTTGATGGCGCGAAAGCCATCGAAAGTAACTGACACGCCTGAAACTTCGAGAAGTGTTCTCATTGGCTTGCCTCATGTTCGCGCAGGGCACCGTCATCCGGGCCTAGGTCTGCGCCGTGACGGTTTGGGCTTTTGCGTTGGCTCCACAGATCGACCAGTCCGCCCATACCCTTCGGAGCAAACAGCGTGACTGCGACAAAGGACAGGCCTAGCAACACCAGCCACCAGTCAACCCATTTGATCGTGTAGAAACCCAGCGGAATATCGGGAGCTTGCCCGCCGGTGAACCACGTACTGAGAAGGCTGACGAAAGCCGCCCCGATCACCGCGCCATAAAGCCGTCCCCGCCCGCCGATAGCGACCCAGACTGCCAGATAAATCGACGCAATCGGCACAATTTCAGCAGGGTTGATGATACCGGCCTGCGGGTAATAAAGCGCGCCAGCAATGGCCGCGATGCAGGCGGTTAGGGTAAAGACCAACAGTTTGTAGGTCTCGACCGAGTAGCCCAGAAACCGCACGCGGGCCTCGTTGTCGCGAATGCCGCGAATGACCGAGCCAAGCTTGCCCGACACGACCCAAGCGGCCAGGAGGTAACCAAGTCCCAAGGCCAACGCCGAGACCCAGAGAAACCACACGGACACCACGCCCTGCGACGCGGTCACACCCGGCAGGTTCTGCAAGCCTGACAGCCCGTTATTGCCGCGCAGGCCGCTGTCGTTCTGGAACAGGTACAGCGCCAACGCCAGCGTCATCGCTTGCGTCAGGATTGACAGGTAAACGCCGGCGACCCGGCTGCGGAACGCGAGCCAGCCAAAGACGAGCGCCAGTATCCCGGGCACCAGAACCACCAAGGCCAATTGCAGGAACAGGCTGTCGGCGAATGCCCAGATCAGGGGGAACTCACTAGAGCCGACCACGCCGAAGATCTGATTACCGATAGCGTCGACTATCTCGGAGCTTGTGGGTGGGATTTCGGACTGACTTAGCGACTCGACCACGATCAAGCGTGTGCGTTCATACATCAGCCACATGCCGACCATGTAGCCCCCCAGACCGAAAAAGGCGAAATGGCCCAGCGACAGAATGCCGGTAAAGCCCCATATCAGATCCATCGCCACAGCGATCAGGCACAGACACAGCGTCTTGCCCAGCGTCTTGACGAAACTTGTTGAAATCACGCCGACGCCGAAGCCTTCGGACAGCACCGTCACCATCAGCGTGAACAGGGCCAGACAGGCGAGAAAAATCAGGACAGACGGGTTTTTGGCAATAAAAGAACGTTGCATTGATCAATCTCCTGCCGCGCGGCCCCTGAGGGCGATGATGCCCCGTGGCCGGAACTGAATGAAAATGATAATAAAGACGATCATATAGGTCTGTGCCGCCAGCGTGTTCGACGGGTTCAGCCACTCAATCCCTTTTTGGAAGAAGCCGATCATGGCGGCCCCCGCAAGCGTGCCCCAGATATTGCCCACACCACCGACAACCACGGTCATGAAACTTTGGACAATATAGTCGTTGCCCAGTTCGGAGGTGACCTTGGCAAAAAGTCCAATGGCAACACCGGCAATGCCCGCGATACCTGAGCCAAGGCCAAAGGTCAGCATATTGACCTTGCCGGGGTTGATCCCCATCGACGCGGCCATACGCGGGTTCTGGGTCACGGCGCGGGTTTCCAGCCCAAGTCTCGTGCGCTTCATGATGAACAGAAAGACGCCAAGGAAAACGAGTGCCAGAATAAAGATGGCGATGCGGATGTAGCTGATTGAAACGACGTCATTCATGACGAAAGCCCCATCCAGCCAGCCCGGCGCGGTCAGAGGCCGCGCTTGTGTGCCAAAGATGTTCTTGGCCAGCTGTTGCAGGGCAATCGAAATGCCAAAGGTCGCCAGCAGGGTTTCCAGCGGACGGGCATAGAGCCAGCGGATCACCAGCCGCTCCATCGCCACACCAGCGGCAAAGGTCACCGCAAAGGCCAGCGGAATGGCGACAATGATCGACACCGTGTGATCAGGAATGATCTGCTGCACCACGTACCCTGTGTACGCCCCCATCATAATAAACTCGCCATGGGCCATGTTGATCACCCCCATAACACCAAACGTAATGGCAAGGCCGATGGCGGCGAGGAAGTAGATCGAGGCCAGCGAAAGCGCATCCAGTGTCAGGTCTAGTGTCTGGTTCAAACCAACCTTGAGGCCTATGGTATCCAAGGCCTTGTTGGCCGATGTCGTCACATCGACAGACGGCTCGAAATAGGTTTCAAAAAAGACATGTGCGTTGAGGGCCGCGTCAATATCTGCCTGCGTGACAAGCGGGGGCACTTTGCGAGCCTGTGCCAGCACGACATAGGCACGAAGGCGGGCGTCTTTTGTAGCTAACTGCGCCACCGGAATGCCGCCCACCCGGCCACCATCGATATTGGCGGCCAGCGAGTTGCGTATGTCGTCCGGCGAAACCCGCGCGGGGGACAGACCTTTGGCGACCAACAGGTCATAGGCTTCCGTTTCGGACAGGCTTTCTGTGCCGGGCGTCAAGATCTCGGAGACATTCACCCCCTTGGGCAGGTCACCCGGCACCACATCGCGTGTTGTCGCCACCAAAGGATTCAGCGTTGCGCGAACATCCACGCCCAGATCGCCGGACATTTCCTCAATGGCGGCCACACGAGCCTGGGTGTTGTCATCATAACCAATCGTCAGCAGCCGTTCGAGCCGTTGCTTTTGGGTTTTCAGAGCCGCATCTGGCTCGGTCTCGATCGAGGCGCGCAGAGGCGCCAGCAAGGCGGCCTCGGGGTCGCGTTGGATTGATGTCAGCGCGCCATGCCGCTTGGCTTTATCAGGGTCCGACAACTGGAACATCACCAGCGCGGTGGCAATCATGGCCCGGATACCGCTGTTGGGTTTCAGCTGTTTCAATTCTTTTTTGGGATAGTTTCCCACCACCTCACCGCTGTCGAAATCGGTCAGCTGATAGTTTTTGCTGTCAATTTTTTCACCGATAAAGAACACGCCGTCAGATTTGCGCATCCACATGGCCTTGGCCGTCCATGTCTCAAGCACCAATTGCGCCTTTGGCGAGCCACTGGTGGCAATCGCATTGATGACCGGAGCAATGGTCTTGCGCGAGCTTTTTGCGATCACCTCGTGATACTCTTGCAGTAGCGGCTGGATGGCACGTTCCTCAGCCGTTGCTGTCAGGCATGACAACAGGACTGCGAGGCCCGCAAGGAATAGTCGTATCATATTGGAGTGTTCCGCGAATTGGGTTGGAAGGGGGCCAGAAAGCCGCCCCCTTCTCAAATTCAGGCCTTAGTAGTTCGAAAGCGTCTGAACACAGGTTTTAGTCGCGGTGTTGTACATACCGCAGCCGAGATCTTTCCAGTCCGACATCAAAACCGCTGATTCAGGCAGGAAATCGGTCCAGGCATCACCAGGCACTTCGCTTGTCTGGCTGATGATATCAAACTGACCGTCGTCCTGAATTTCACCAATCAGAACCGGCTTGGCCAAGTGGTGGTTCGGCAGCATGACCGCGGTTCCTCCGGTCAGGTTCGGGTACTCTTGTCCGTACATGGCAGACCGCACCGAATCCACTTCGGTAGACCCCGCTTCTGTGGCCGCGTTCACCCACATGTTGAAGCCGATAAAATGTGCTTCCATCGGGTCGTTGGTCACACGCTCTTCACCCATCGTGGCTTTCCAAGTTTTGACAAACTCGGCGTTCACTTCTGCGTCTGCCGACTGGAAGTAGTTCCACGCCGCCAGGTGACCGACGAGGTTAGAGGTATCCAGACCGGCGAGTTCTTCTTCACCTACCGAGAAAGCCACAACCGGGATGTCGTCGGCTGAAACGCCTGCCGCAGCCAGTTCCTTGTAAAAGCCGATATTGGCATCGCCGTTGATGGTCGAGATCACGCCGACTTTCTTGCCATCCGCGCCGAGCGCCACGACATCAGCCACGATCTTTGACCAATCCGAGTGACCGAAAGGCGTGTAGTTTATGAAGATGTCACCATCCGCAATCCCTTTGTCTTTCAGGTAGCTTTCCAAAATGTTGTTGGTGGTCCTGGGGTAAACATAGTCTGTGCCGAGCAGAGCGAATTTCTCGACCCCCAGTTCCTCCAGGAAATAGTCAGTTGCAGGGATGGCCTGTTGGTTCGGCGCGGCACCAGTGTAGAATACGTTCTTGGACGATTCTTCACCTTCGTACTGCACCGGGTAGAACAGTAGTCCGTTCAGCTCTTCGATCACCGGCAGAACCGATTTGCGTGAAACAGACGTCCAGTTTCCGAAGATTACGTCGACATCATGGACGGTCAGCAGTTCGCGGGCCTTTTCGGCAAACAGCGGCCAGTCTGATGCCGGGTCTACCACCACGGCTTCCAGCTGTTTGCCCAGAAGTCCACCCTTTGCGTTCTGCTGGTCGATCAGCATCAGCATGGTGTCTTTCAGTGTCGTCTCAGAGATCGCCATCGTGCCCGACAACGAGTGCAGGACGCCAACTTTGATAGCGTCTTCGGCAGACATGGCAGCACCAGCCAATGTGGCAAAGACGATTGATCCGGCGAGAGTGGATTTGAGAAAGTTCATATTATCCTCCAGGCAGGGCGCTGGAGAGAGACCTTGCACATAAATGCCGATTTCTCTTACCTGTCCCCGCAACGTCATGTTGCAATTCGTGTGGCGGCCGCTTCGAGGTCCAATTCGTATGGCCGTCACACACCTCCGGTTTTTTGACAACGTGTCTCCGGCAGGTGTCCAATCGATTCTGCATTGCAGCGTAATTAGCAAACCTGAGACACGACATTTCCCAAACGCTCGCGGCGAATGCATATTTTTTAACCAGCAATTGCCGCAGGCGCACAAACAATAGACAGCGCCCCCCAGTCGAGACCTTCGAACTGCCAATTCGGATGGTGATTTGCACAGATGACGTCACAACCAAGGACAGTTCTATATGACCCGAGGATACCCCAATCACACGTCAGGCAGACATATCGCCCCCGAATGACGCACAGCCCCCCCGGGCCGAGGGCAACTTGCGCGTGAGCACGAAAAGGGTCGGAGGCCGTACCGTTCTGGATGGTCTGCGCCAGTCTGGCTCCTTCAAATGTCTGTTTCCAAAGGCCCGTGGTGGCACCATGGACGCCGTCCTTTTGAACACCGCCGGTGGGATCACTGGAGGTGATCAGTTTTCTTTTTCCGGTCATGTGGCGGCAAACACCGCTTTGACGCTGACAACCCAGGCCTGCGAACGCGCCTATAGGGCGCAACCCAATCAAACCGGCCAGATTCGCAACCGCATTCGGGTCGAACCCGGTGCCCGGCTCAACTGGCTGCCTCAGGAAACGATCCTGTTCAACGGCAGTGCGCTGGATCGCCGTCTTAACATCAACCTGGCACTGGACGCCTCACTGCTGATGGTCGAGCCTATGGTTTTTGGTCGCCCGGCAATGGGCGAAACGCTGACTGATATCCGTTTTCGGGACCGTATCGAGATACGACGCGAAGGCGCACCCCTCTTTCTCGACTCGGTGGTCTTGTCCGGAGACCTGCATGCCCATCTGTCGAAACCCTTCATCGCCAACGGTGCCGGGGCAACAGCTTTGACAGTGCTGGTCGCGGAGGATGCCGAACGCCATTTGGGGCCCCTTAGGGAGGTTCTTCCTGAAACCGGTGGTGTCAGCATGATCCAGTCCGATGTGCTGGTGTTGCGCTTGCTGGCTGTCGACGATTTTACCCTCAGACAAACCCTGCTGCCAGTTCTGCAAAGACTGAATGGCAGTGACCTTCCCCGATGCTGGATGATCTGACATGAACCTGACCCCGAGAGAAAAAGACAAACTCCTGATCGCCCTGGCCGCCGAGGTGGCCCGCAAGCGTCTGGCGCGCGGTGTGAAACTCAATCACCCCGAGGCCATTGCCCTGATCACCGACAGCGTCGTCGAAGGTGCACGCGATGGACGCTCTGTCGCCGATATGATGGAGGCGGGCGCCCAGGTTGTCTCGGTCGAACACTGCATGGAGGGCATCGCCGAGATGATCCCCGAAGTGCAGGTCGAAGCCACCTTTCCTGACGGCACCAAACTTGTCACCGTTCACAACCCAATTCGCTAGAGGAACTTGATCCAATGAAACACGTTTTACCGATTCTGAGCGCGCTGGCCGCATCCCCTGCCTTGGCCCATTCCGGCGCGCATATCCATCCGCATGGGGCAGTTACATGGATTGCCGTGATCCTCGCAGCAATGACCGTGGGCGGGACCATGACATTGGTTCACATACGGCGGCGCAAATGATCCCGGGCGAGACATTTCCTGCCGAGGGGTCGCTGACGCTAAACGCCGGTCGCAGCGCTCTGATGGTGTTGGTGGCCAATACCGGCGACCGCCCAGTGCAGGTGGGCAGCCACTACCACTTTGCCGAAGCAAACCCGGCGTTGGAATTTGATCGCTATGCAGCCTTGGGCAGGCGGCTGGACATTCCGGCGGGCACTGCCGTCCGCTTCGAGCCGGGACAGCGTCGAGAGGTGATGCTGATACCCTACCTGGGACGACGACATATCTATGGCTTTAATCAACATATCATGGGAGCGCTGACAGATGCCGGGCAAGATAAGTCGGAGTGACTATGCTGCCATGTTCGGCCCAACTGTCGGCGACAGGGTGCGACTTGCGGATACCGATCTGATTATCGAGGTCGAAAAAGACCTGATTATGGAACGGGCCACAGCGGCACAGTTCAGCGCCACAGGGCTGCGGGACGATGTCTATGGAGAAGAGGTGAAGTTTGGCGGTGGCAAAGTCATCCGCGACGGAATGGGGCAATCCCAGATAACGCGCGCCCAAGGCGCGGTGGACACCGTCATTACCAACGCGCTGATCGTCGATCACGCTGGCATCTATAAGGCTGATGTTGGCCTGAAAGACGGGCGCATCCAAAAGATTGGCAAAGCCGGAAACCCTGACACCCAACCGGGCGTCGATGTCATTGTGGGCCCCGGAACCGAGGTTATCGCGGGCGAAGGACGCATTCTGACGGCGGGCGGCTTTGACAGTCATATCCATTTCATCTGCCCGCAGCAGATCGAGGACGCGCTGCATTCCGGCCTGACCACCATGCTGGGTGGCGGCACCGGCCCGGCCCACGGCACGCTGGCCACCACCTGCACTCCCGGCCCGTGGCATATCGGGCGCATGATGCAGGCGGCGGATGCCTTTCCGATGAACCTTGCCTTTGCAGGTAAAGGCAACGCATCGCTGCCAGCAGCCCTTGAAGAACAGGTGCTTGGCGGTGCCTGCGCACTGAAGCTGCACGAGGACTGGGGCACCACGCCTGCCGCCATCGACTGTTGTCTGTCGGTCGCTGATGATTTGGACGTTCAGGTGATGATCCACACCGACACGTTGAACGAATCCGGCTTTGTCGAGAATACAGTGGCCGCAATTAAAGGGCGCACGATCCACGCCTTTCATACCGAGGGAGCGGGGGGCGGCCATGCCCCGGACATCATCAAGATTTGCGGCGAAGAGCATGTGTTGCCGTCCTCTACCAATCCCACCCGCCCTTTCACAGTGAACACGCTGGAGGAACATCTCGACATGCTGATGGTCTGCCACCATCTCGACAAGTCGATCCCCGAAGACGTGGCTTTTGCCGAAAGCCGTATACGCCGCGAGACCATCGCCGCCGAGGACATCCTGCATGACATGGGTGCGTTTTCGATTATCGCGTCAGACAGTCAGGCCATGGGGCGCGTGGGCGAGGTGCTGATCCGCACCTGGCAAACCGCTGACAAGATGAAGAAACAGCGAGGCAGCTTGCCCGAGGAAACCGGCAACAACGACAACTTCCGTGTACGCCGCTATATCGCCAAATACACCATCAACCCTGCGATTGCGCACGGGATTGCCCACGAGATCGGTTCGATCGAAGAAGGTAAGCGCGCCGATCTGGTGTTATGGAACCCGGCCTTTTTTGGCGTGAAGCCTGAGATGGTTCTGCTAGGCGGCACCATCGTCATGGCACAGATGGGCGATCCCAATGCCTCGATCCCGACGCCGCAACCTGTCTACAGCCGCCCAATGTTCGGGGCCTATGGTCGCTCGGTCGAAAACTCAGCCGTCACGTTCGTCAGCGCGGCTGCGCAGGACGTCGGGATCGGTGCAAAGTTGGGCCTCGCCAAGGACACGTTGGCTGTGAAGAACACACGCAACATTGGTAAGCCCGATCTGGTGTTGAACAACGCGACCCCCGAGATTGAAGTCCATCCCGAAACCTACGAAGTGCGCGCCGATGGCGAGCTTCTCACCTGTCAACCCGCCGAGGTTTTGCCAATGGCGCAACGTTATTTCCTGTTCTGAAGGTGCAGCCCATGAACATTCTCCCGCCTAGTCGCCAAATTCGTAAACCCGGACACTGGTCCGGTGCTTATGACGTTGTGACGCTCAGCTACGACGACCGTTTTCTGCGTCGCAAGATGCTGACCACGATGCGTGCCGAGCAATTCCTCGTCGACTTGGGCCACACCACGTCGCTCGACCATGGTGATGCGTTCGCGTTGGAAGATGGCCGGCTGATCGAGGTTGTTGCCGCCAAAGAAGACTTGTTAGAGGTGACCGGAGACAACCTGCCACGTCTCGCCTGGCATATCGGTAACCGCCATACCCCCTGTCAGATCGAGAAAGATCGGTTGCTGATTCAACGCGACCACGTGATCCGCGACATGCTGGACAAGGTTGGCGCCAACGTGCGCGAAGTGGTCGAGCCCTTCTCGCCAGAAGGCGGGGCTTATGGTCATGGACGGACGCATGGCCACAGCCACTGAAATCCTCACGCTGACGCAATGGTTCTCGCCAGCTTTCCCGGTCGGTGCATTCGCCTATTCGCACGGGTTGGAATGGGCGATTGATGCCGGGGACGTGACCAACACAGAACAATCCAAGGCGTGGATTTCTGATGTGCTGCGACATGGCGCTGGATGGAACGACAGCCTGTTCCTTGGCGCGGCCTATCGAGCTGGCAGCACCGACGTGGACGAGATAGACGCCATGAGCCGCGCCTTTTCAGCGTCGGCTGAACGGTTGAAGGAAACCCGCCTTCAGGGCGAGGCATTCTGTGATATCATCGCAAAGGTCTGGGCCGCGGATCTGAAGGGGCTGACCTATCCGGTCGCTGTTGGCCGCGCTGCCCGTCTGCAGGGCCTGCCGCTCGAACTCGCCACTCAATTCTACCTGCAAGCCTTCATGGCCAACCTTGCGGCGGTGACGATGCGTCTTGTTCCGCTGGGCCAAACCGAAGGGCAACGGATGATCCGCGAAATGACACCGCTTTGTAGCCAGGTCGCTGCGCAAGCCAGCTGTGCTGCGCTTGATGATCTCGGCAGTTCCGCCTTTTTGTCGGACATCGCCTCCATGAAACATGAAACTCAGTATTCAAGGATTTTCCGCACATGAGCACGATGAACGGACCGCTTCGCGTCGGAATCGGTGGCCCGGTTGGTGCCGGGAAGACGACCCTCACGGCTGCGCTGAGCGAAGCCCTGCGCGACAGGTTTTCGATCGGCGTCATCACCAATGACATATACACGCAAGAAGACGCCGAGGCGCTGATGCGGATGCAGATTCTGCCGCAGGATCGCATCATCGGGGTCGAGACCGGCGGCTGCCCCCACACGGCGATCCGAGAAGACGCATCGATCAACCTTGCCGCTGTGGCCGAGATGATCGGTCGGCATCCGGATGTGGAGATTGTGCTAATCGAAAGCGGCGGCGATAACCTGTCGGCCACATTCAGCCCTGAGCTGGCAGATGTGACCCTCTATGTGATCGACGTGGCGGCTGGCGAAGAAATTCCCCGCAAGGGTGGGCCAGCTATCACCAAATCTGACATCCTGATCATCAACAAGACTGATCTTGCCCCCCACGTGGGCGCATCGCTTGACGTCATGGACCGCGATGCAACAATGATGCGCCGCGGGCGGCCTTTCGTATTTACTTCTCTGCGCAATCGCGAAGGCGTGGAAGAGATCATTCCGTTGCTTGAAAATGCCGGGGGGCTGGGCGTTTAGAGCTGTGACAGGTGCACCGTCGAAGGTTAACATCCTACATTCTTTCAGGAGATCTTGCCGGTGTTTTTTGCCTTGGGTTTGGTCTCGGGCAAAACCTCGTGAAGCTCTGCCTCATTGCGATAGCCGATCAGAATTCCTGCCTTGGCTTCTCCAAGGCTCGGGTCACGCGCGGCAATCCAAGCATCCGACCGCGTTGTGCGCTGGGATGTGCGACGCGACCAGCCGAAGAACATCTTTTCCAGACGGGTCAGTTCATCCGCATAGGCAGGATCGGCCCCAAGATCGGCAATTTCATCGGGATTGGTTTCCAGATCGAAAAGCATCGGTCGAAAGCCTTCGGCAAAGGTGTATTTCCATCGCCCATCAAACAGCATCGTTAGTTTTGCATCCTGAACGGATACGCCAAGACGCTTTCGAACATTGCGCATCGAATAGTCGTATTCGGAAACCGCGAAATCGCGCAGATTTTCTACCTGTCCATGCAGGATCGGCTGAAGCGATTTTCCTTCAATGATATGAGGAACGTCTTCTCCGTCGAAGTAATTCAGGATCGTTGGAACAACGTCGATCGCCTCGACCAGCGCCGGAGATTTCACGCCGCGCGTTGCGTCGGCTTCAGGTCGCGGATCAACCACGATAAGCGGAATGCGAGCAGAAGCGTCGTGGAACAGCTCTTTTTCCCCCATCCAGTGATCCCCCAGATAGTCGCCGTGGTCCGAGGTGAACACGATCATCGTGTCATCGGTGATGCCTTGGTCGTCTAGAAAACCCATCAACCTGCCGATCTGATCGTCGATCTGTTTGATCAAGCCCATATAGGCGGTCAGAACACGGGTGCGTGTTCCGTCATCGCAGAACGCTTTTGAGACACGCTCTTCCATGAAGGCGCCGTAAACGGGGTGAGGGTCGGCGCGCTCGGCGTCGGTGCGCACCGGGTCCAAATGGGTCTCGGGACCATACATGTCGTGATAAGGCGCAGGCACGATATAGGGCCAATGGGGTTTGATATAACTCAGGTGCAAACACCACGGCGTATCACCAGCCTCGCGGATGAAATCCATCGCGCGGCTGGTGATATAGGGCGTTTCGCTTTCTTCATCAGCGGCGCGTGCGGGTTTGTCAGCGTTGTCCATGAACCAACCGCTCAGGATGTTGCCGTCATCGTCTTGGGCGCTGTTGGCGACGCTTTGCCAGGGGTTTTCATCTGGCCAGCCACGTTCCTTCATATAGGTGTCATAAGCCGTGTTGCGTGCATAGCGGGGCCCGTCCGGGTGCAAGCCATCATCACGTTCGTAAGGTTCGAAACCGCATTCCGACACCAACGCGCCGATCGTGCTGTCCGGCGCCAACCCAAGGCGGCGCATGCCTTCGACATCTGCGGTCATATGGGTTTTGCCGCAAAGCGCCGTGCGAACACCCAGCGGGCGCAAGTGGTCCCCCAGCGTCATCTCGCCCACTTTGAGCGGGATGTTGTTCCAGGTCGAGCCGTGAGAACTGGTATAACGCCCGGTATAAAATGACATGCGCGAAGGGCCACAAATCGGAGACTGAACATAAGTTCGGTCAAACAAAACCCCGCGTTCCGCAAGCCTGTCGATATGGGGCGTGTGGAGATGCGGATGACCCGTGCAGGAAAGATAATCCCACCGAAGTTGGTCGCACATAATGAAAAGGACGTTTTTGGGCATGCTTCAACACCAGCTGGATTTTGGGTCGGGGCGGTGCCGCCCCGACCGATCTTTGATTAACCGCGGGCAACATCCGGGATGGTGACACCCATCTCTTCAAGCGCGCGCAGTGCACCCGGATGCAGGGGCATATTGATGTCGGCCACAGCACCTTCTGGTGTGACAGCTGCCAGCCAAGGTGCGCTATCTCGCATCTCGGCAACACCGGCAAAGAATGATTTGGTCATCTCATAGATCATCTCATCGTCTGCGCTGTCATTGGTGACAATACCGACGGTGACACGCAGGGTGGTTGTGTCGCTCTCGTTCTTCTGGTTGTCACCGTAAACGCCCGCAGGAAGCGTGCCTGCACCAAAGCCCGGACGATTGACCAGAGCCTTGACGCCATCGGTTTCCAGTTTGTCCGCAGGGATACCAAGGAAACGGATCGGGTTGGTCACCGCGATCTGTGTCAGCACGGGGCTGGGCGCGTTTGTTGGGTTGCAGTAGATATCCAGATTGCCATCTTGGAACGAGGCCGCCGCAGCATCCCACCCCAGCTTGACCGCTTCGTAGTCAGTGCCTTCTTCCAGACCAGCCACGGCCTTGAACAGGCGCTTCATCGTTGCATAAGCTGCACCGCCCGGAGGGCCGAGGAATACGCGTTTGCCGCGTGCGTCTTCAATCGACTTGAGGCCCGAGGATTCATAAACCGCGATGTGGTAAACGCCCATGGGGAAATTCAGCACGGTCCGTAGTTTCTTGGACAGCTCCGGCGCTTGGTCCAGTTTTGCAAACATGGCTTTCTGGTTAGACATTAATGCATGCAAGGCCGGTGAGGTCATGCAGAACTGAGTTTTGCCCATGGCAACTTCAAGCACATGGCGCGTGGCCGCGCCGGTGGCGTTCAACTGGATTTCATAGTCCGGCAGGTCTTTGTTTACGATGTTGGCAAAGGTCGTCATCACCAGGTTCGGGCTGGTGCCCGGCCCCAGTGTGGACATGCGCAAAAGCTCTTTGGCTTGGGCGGCACGTGGCAGAATGCTCAGCGTCGCGAGCGCGGCGGTGCCACCCAACAAGCTGCGGCGATTAAGGTGTGTTGTCTTCATGATGTCTCTCTCCCTAGTGTGATTATGAAGTTTGGTCTTTGATGTTCAGGTCCAACCGGTCGAAATACATCAGCGCGATTCCCGCGGCTGCGGCGATCCATGAAAAGATTGGTCCAAAGAAGATAAGTGCGACGGCCAGTCCAAGCCCGACGGGCACCATGTAGCCCTTGCCGCGTCGCGGATAACAGGCACGCGAGATCAGGATGGTGGCAAGAAGAACGAACAGGATGGCTTGTAGCGACTCTGTCCAGTGGAACCCGGTTCCGAGTAGAAGCGCGGGCTGATAGACAAAAGCAAACGGGATCACGAACCCCGGAAGCGCAAGTCTGGACGCTTCGAGCGCGGTCGGCATCGGGCTTGATCCTGCAATCGGGGCCGCTGCAAAGGCGGCAAGCGCAACCGGTGGGGTGATGGCCGACAGCACACCAAAATACAGCACAAACATATGGGTGTGAACGATTGGAACCCCAAGTTTCTGAAGCGACGGACCCATGACCAACACGATGATCAGATAGGCCGGAACCGTTGGCATCCCCATCCCCAGCAAAAGGCAGGCAATCGCCATCAGGATCAGCGACAGGATCATCTGGTCTTCGGCAAGACCCGACAGAAGCGATGCAAAGCGCAGCCCCACGCCGGTCAGATTCAACACGCCGATGACGATACCCACAGCGCCCACGATCACCACCAGTTGCGCCGAAATCAGGCCCGCCGAACGGATAAATTTCAACCATGCCTTCCCATTGGTCAATAGATCGGGGCGCACTGCAAAGCCCAGAACTGCGGCCAAAGCAACCCCGACAAAGCCTGCATAAGCAGGAGACGATCCTCCGACCATGGTCACCACGATGCCTGCAAGGGCCAGAACAAAAATGCCGATTTGCACGAGTTCCCGCCAATTGAAGGAGATGTTCGGGCGTGGCTCTTCGGCGAGATCCATGTTCCGCGCAGCGCTCGAAATCGCGACGAACAGGCCGCCATAATACAGCAGAGCTGGCACGGCCGCGGCGGCACAAATGGTCAGATAGGGAACATTGGTGACGTCGGCCATGATAAAGGCCACTGCGCCCATGATTGGTGGCGTGATCTGGCCTCCACTCGAGGCTGCAGATTCAACTGCGGCTGCGAACCGGGGTGAAAACCCGCGCTTCTTGATCAGGGGGATGGTGATGACACCCGTGCCCACGACATTGGCGACAGCGCTGCCTGAAATGGTTCCGAACAACCCGCTTGCCACTGTGGCCGCTGCCGCGGGACCTGACCGCATTCTTCCGGTAGCAGCCATCGCAAGTTGCACCAGAACGCGGTCAATCGCGAGCAATTCAAGAAGTGATCCGAAGACGATGAAGATCAGGATTGTCGAGACAACTGTGGCCATGGGACGTCCAAAGACACCGTCAAAGGAATACCACAGAACGGTCATAAGTTCTTCGGTTGAGATCCCAGCGTGTCTGAGGAAACCTGGTGCCAGATGGCCGAAAGCCCCATAGGCCAGCAGGACACTGGCAACCACTGCCATGACAAGACCGACAGATCGGCGGGTTAATTCGATGACTGCAAACAGACCCAGAAAGCCCATCCAGATGTCAGTTGGTGTCAAAAAGTATAGACCGGTTTCAATCTCTTCGGCGGCGCGAAAATACTGGTAAACACTCAGAATCACGGCCATTGCGGCCGCAAACAGAAGCGCTCGATCCAAAAGACTGTCGCTGCGCCCAAACGAGGACAGGATGATCAGCAATCCGCCGCCCAATAGCATACCCACACGAAGGTAGGAATCTGAGAACACACCGAAAACCGACACGTAAAACACAACGCCGATGATCATCAGCGACAGTCCCGTCACTACGTATCCGAGATACGCATTTTGTTTGTTTTCTGGCACAGCTTCCTCCCAAGTGTGACGCGCTCCAAACTGCCCCGGTCTTTGGTTCGATGCGTGGTGCGCGTGGTAGAAAACTATTGAACCCGTGAACTCTTGTCGATTTACTGTTTCACTAGGTGAAATATGATATGACAAAATTAAATCGATCCATCGAACGCGGCCTCATGGTGCTTGAAGTTGTCCATCGCTCTGGCGCGAGTTCACTGGCATTTCTGGCCGAGCAGACAGACCTGCCGAAGCCGACATTGCTGCGTATTTGTGCGACGTTGGAAAATCGGCGCTGGCTGATCCGCAGAAGCAGCGACGGCTGTTATCAAATCGGCTCGGGTTTCCCCCATTCCGGCGGCATGCCGGAATTGGCCGACCGTCTTGTGGCTGTCGCCAAAGAAGAGATCGTGCGGCTTTCCATAGACACCGGATTGGGTGTTGATCTGGCCGCTGCGATAGGCGAGGGCCGGACAGAGATCGTGGATACGACGCGCGTGTTCAAAAAACATGGTGTCTATCCGGATGCCGTTGGTTTTCGTCCCTCTCCTACTCATTCAGGCCTTGGGGTCGCCTTTCTCATGGGGCTTGCTGAAACGGGTAACTTCGATGAACTACAGCTTGTAGAAAAACGTCGGGCACGCGACACAGTTGGTGTCGGCCCACCGTTGCAGAAACTTCTGACGGACGGTGCCAAACGGGGTTACGCAATTCGTGCACACGGCCATTGGGGGCGGGCCGTAGATTATGGTGAGTTACCCTCAGCGATTGCTGTTCCAATCTTTTCTGGTTCAGAAGCAATTGGCGCTCTCAATATTGTGTGGAATGCAAGCGATCAATCAATCGAGGCTGTTGCGGAAGCTCACTTGTCGCATCTGCAGTCAACGGCAAATCGGATTGGCCGGAGCTATGCGGATTTCATCTGATACAAAGGTTGGGCTGCGAAAGAACGCGAAAGCTGTGTCGCCAATTTTTGCTATCTTGATCCAAAATTTTTTCAAGCGCGTGTTTTCAGTGAAAACCCACTGAAAAGGGGGCGATCAATATCTGAAGCAGCATGATTTTTCCAACCGCTGAATGCCTACGCCCGTTTCTTCGTTCCAATCGTGCACCCGTAGCGAAGGTCCGGCTTCCGCCCGGAAGTGTCGAAACACCATGCCCGCTTCGGGCTGCCAGCAGGCCTCCGGCAGCACTTAAAAATTTCGATGCATACTGCCAGAATAGGAGTGCTGTAACTATTTACTCGTTGAAGGGCACAGCAGGCGGCGCTACCTAAATGCACTGGTCGAACGTCGTGTAACTTTGGGGGATCAACGAGTGTTCGTTATGGAGAGCCCGATAGTGGTCTGACCATGTCAGGAACTGGCTTGGTGAAAAAAATTTCTGTCCAGAGGCTAGTCACAAAAAATCCAGAAGCTAGTGCGCCGCTACAAAATTCTGCCAAACTTAGTGCGCCGCTACAGTCGGATTGCGTCCTTGATGAGCATAGGCGTCCCCTGAAAATCAGTGGACAGCCCGCGCATCTCAGCGTCGCGTTCTGATATGTGAGCCATATCAATGGCTTGCGTCTTGGAGGCGAGTACCGGAATCGAACCGGTGTACACGGATTTGCAATCCGCTGCGTCACCACTCCGCCAACTCGCCTAAAGTAGTGTGAGGCCAGCATTTAACTGAGTCGGAATGGATGTGCAATAGCTTCTGCCATACAGTCTTTGGTTTGGATTGGTTCTCCAGCAAGGTCAGTTTAGCCAGTTCATGACCATCATCGCGCCGACCATTTTGCGCATGTGTCGGGGGCACTGCCTGTGTACGTTTCACCGGCACCGGTTGTCTGGACAGAAAGCCGTTTCATGTGCTGGCTGCGGCAGCGAAGGGCGCACATGCAGGCATCGACCTGCTCTATCTACGGGCAGCAAACTTTTTGCGCGTCCAACAAGTGTTTGACGGCGCCGACGTGCTGGCCGTGCCGGGACACGGTGAGTTCATCTTTTCTCGGCGGGCCTGCAGAGTACGCGTGTGAACAAACACAAAGCGCCGGGCCTTTGGCGAGATATCCCTCAAGGGGCGTGCCTATCTGAAAGACCAATTCTGCGCGGCGGAACTGACACCCATCGTTGATGCCGCGGGCAATCTGATCGGGTGGCGCTATGGGAGCGATCCACAGGGTGGTACGCTGACTATCGGATCTCACAGCGATATGGTCCCTGGCGGCGGGCGGTTCAACAGAATCGCTGGCGTTCTGGCGGAGCCTGAGGTGGCATGGGCCCTGCGCGACACCGGGATAGCTCTGCGGCACAATCTGGGAATCGTAGATAGTCTTGCCCAAGAAATGTGCGTCTTTGGCTGGCTTGTGTCGGGTCACGCGGCATGACAGGGAAGCTTGCGCAATCTGCGATTGATCCGGGCCTGTCGCAGAGATGCAGGGCCAGTGGAGCGGGGCACGATGCGGTGTTTTTCTCACGGATCGCCCCAGTGGCCACGGTTTTCAGCCCCTGCAAGAGCGAGCGCAGCCAATCACCAAAGGAATTGCCCCAACCTGGAAAATTGTCTGCCCGTGCCGCCGTTCTTTTGGAAACCGACTGGCGGCGGCTGTGCCACCGGTTTCGCGGCCTTCGCTCGCCTGTGAGACGGCCTTTGCGATTTTTTCCAAGAGCCTCATTCAACAGCGCGTTCTGCATGCGCATCTCGGGATGCATCTTCCTGAAGCACAGGTTCTGTTCGGCCAGGTCTTTCATCCCGGCGATCAGGGACGCGTCCATGCCGCCAAATTTGGCCGGCCATTTGTAGAAACTTGCACGGCTCATCCCTTATTCCGTCACAGTTCAGAAACCGGCAGACCGTCCTCTGCGTGCTTCAGGAGTCCCATGATCTGCACGTCGCCAAATCGTCCGTTCTTCATTCAACATCTCCTCGGATATCTGGTCGAGCAAATTCAGCCTTTGAACACCGTCAATTTCAGGAGGGATTACGATACGAGAGAAAATTTGGTCCTATAAATTGTATCGAAACAACTGCCACGAATTGACTGGATGGCCTGGATGCGGCAAAAGTCTCTGTGATCACAGTTTGGAGGTTTCGCGCATGGCTTGGTCAGAGATTGCCGCATTCATGTTTGTTGCTACGCTATTGGTCATGTCACCAGGCCCGAATGGATTCCTGATTGCCAAGACTGTCCCAACGTCAGGGCGTTCCGCCGGATTTGCGAATGTTGCCGGGTTTGTCACAGCCTTCTTTCTGCACGGTGCGCTGTCTGTGCTTGGCATTTCGATAATTTTGGTCAAGTCGTCGACGGCCTTCATGATCGTGAAGTACCTCGGCGCGGCCTATCTCATCTGGATCGGGATCAAGGCGCTGCATGCGGCCTTCAAAGGTGTCGAAACCGCTGAAAAAGTTTCCCCAGCAAGAAACCGCAGAACTCTGTGGCGTGCCTTTGTGGAAGGATTTATTACCAACGCCCTGAATCCGAAAGTGTCGATGTTCTACCTAGCGGCCTTCCCGCAGTTCATCACTGTGGGCGAAACCTCTGCCGCTTCCTCCTTCCTTCTTGTGTTTTTTCACTCGGTTGTGGCAGCAGTCTGGTTCTCGGCCATGATACTTCTGTTCGCCAAACTCACTTCGGTGGCGCGGAGCGGCCATTTCCAGAGATGGCTGAAAGGTGTGACAGGAGTTGTCTTTATCGGATTCGGCGTGAAACTTGCGAGCTTCAAGCCAAGCATCTAAACAGCTGCCCAGGCTAATCACCCTGAGGAGGCCTGGGCCGGCCCGAAGAACCCACAAGAGCTCGGCGAGAGGTTCAGCGCTTTTGATCTTACGCACCGAAGGCTGAATACACGACAAACGTTTTGCGACATCCTGTCGATTCAGCAGGCCAGCCACCCAGACAGCACGACATTCTCCACATTGCCGGTCCTTTCTGAAAACCAGCAGGCACCAAGTGGCAGTCTATGTCAGTTAGCAAAACTCGGCAGGCGGCTCGATGTTCTGCCTGGGCCTGCAAAGGTTATGTCATCGAAAATTGACCGTTATCCACCATCAGGGTTTCACCGTTGATAAAACTTGCATCATCGCTCGCCAGGAACAGAACTGCCGCGGCTACCTCTTCCGGCTCACAAATGCGTCCTTGCATACGGGCCACGTCCTCGTCGGACCAGTCTTGACCCAACGCTATCAGTTCCTCAGCTTCTCTTGTCCCGTGCGCAGTGCGGATCAACGCAGGAGCAACAGAATTGCAGCGGATGCCCTTGTCCCGAAATTCAACAGCGATGGCCCGGGTCAGCTGGATGCAGGCACCTTTGGACGTGCAATACGCCGCCTCCAGCGCGGACGCGGTCAGACCTGAAATTGACGTGGTATTCACGATGGCCCCACCGCCGGCCTTTATCATGTGGGGTAAAATCGCCTGTGAGGTATGGAACATTGAATTGACGTTGACCGCCATCATCCTGTTCCAATCCGCCTCTGTTGTGTCCAGGAACGGCTTAACGATCACCGTGCCCGCGTGATTAAAAAGAACATCGATCCGGCCCCAGGCGGAGATTACCGACTTGATCGAGGCGTGAACATCCGCGCCCAGCGACACATCGGTTCTGGCAAAAATCACTTCCCCGCCGGTGGCCCTGATCCGGGCTGCGGTTTCCTTGCCCTTGACTTCGTTGACATCCAGGATCGCAACCTTGGCCCCTTCGGCGGCAAAGCGCAGCGCGGCAGCGGCACCGCAGCCATCGGCTCCGCCGGAGACAACCACAACCTGGCCTGTAAAACGGTCCATCATGCTGCCCCCTTGTTGGTCAGGTTGACATTGGCGGCCAAGGCCATGCTTTCGACAATTGCAGCATGGGATTTGCGCCCAAAACCGCGGGCCATCGCGGTCTGATAGAGCTCCATCGCAAGGGAATTGAAATAAAGTGGCACGTTGTGTTTGCGCGCCATTTCCCCGGCAAGACGGTGATCCTTGTGCATCAACTCAACAGGGAAGCCTTCCTCGTAGTCATTGGATGAAAGATGGGGGGCGAACTCTTCGAACATGGTAAAGCTTTGCGCGTCGGTGTGGCGAAATACCTTGAGCAAGGTCTCATGGGAGATGCCCATCGCCGCGCCCAGCACGAACCCTTCGGCCATGGAAGCCATATAGAGCCCGGCGATGAGATTCGAGATCAGCTTGACTGCATTGCCGGTACCAGCGGGCCCCAACAGCATCCAATGTTTGCCCAACGCATCAAACACCGGGACGGCACGATCAAAAGCCGCCTGATCACCGCCTGCCATAAAGGTGATCAGCCCCTTTTGCGCGCCAAAATGCCCGGCTCCGCCCGGCTCACCACCAGACATCGGGCACTCCAGATACTGATACCCGGCGCGATCGCAGCTTTGGTAAAGTTTGGTGGCGGTTTCGGGATCGATGGTCGAAATGTCCATGACCAACGCACCGGTGTTTGCGGCGGCGAGGATACCGTTCTCGGCAAAAATTTCCTGCTGCACAGCCTGTGGGTTCGGCAAGGCCAGCACAATGATGTCTGTCTGCGCCGCCAAATCCGCAGAGGACGCGGCAATAGTAGTACCCTCGGATTGCAACGCGGTGCATTTCGCGGGGTCCCGGTCATAGACCGTCAAGGCACCAAAGGCCTTGAGCAGATTGCGAGCATAGAAGCCACCGACATTCCCCAGTCCGATCAGACCAATACGTTCCTGCGCCATCTTTCGTTTCCCTCTTGTCTTTTGTCCCAATATATGGAACACTAATCCATATTATGAACTTAGCTATGCTCCGCAATCCTGCGGAGTCAAGTGATTTGGAGGCTGGCATTGACGGAACCGGTTCCCGGAGCAGCGGCACTGACCAAGGGTATTCAGGTCCTGAAGCTTTTGTCGGAGATCGGCAGACCCGCAAATCTTGCACATCTTCAGAAGGTTACCGGGATGCCCAAGGCAACCTTGCACCGCATACTGCAAGCGCTGATGTCCGAGGGGCTGGTGCGTCAAGATTTTTACGACAAAACGTTTCAGCTGGGATTTGGTCTGCTGCGGATGACACGAATCATGTTGGAGGACCTGCGTCTGCCCGAGCTGTCCAGGGACGTATTGGAAACGTTGCGAGACCAGACCGGCGAAACCGTTCATCTGGCGGTGCCAGAGCCTGCCGGAGTGACCTATATCGCTGTCCACCGCAGCACCCATCCGGTTGGCACCGTTGGAACCATAGGATCAATCTCGCCGTACCATTGTTCCTCAGCCGGAAAGGCGATTGCGGCCTTTGATCCAGGCGTTGCCACCCGGATTTTGGCCGCTGATCTGCAGGCTTTGATGCCCGCAACTCTGACGGATCCTGCAACGCTGTCTGCCGATCTGGAGAAAACCCGAAAGCGGGGTTATGCAACAAATTTCGAAGAGGAATTCCCGGATGTCTTCGGGATTGGCGTGCCGGTAATGGACCGCCATGGGCGACCAGTGGCTTCAATCAGCATCACCATCCCTGGGTACCGGTTCGAAGCTGAAAGGACAGAGTCGATTGTTACGGCCGCCAAGGTCGCATCGGGGCAGATCAGCGACCGCTTGTAGGTGCCGATGACGTCTCGCCCAGCAACAGGTTTCGAACTTGGTTGAAAATGGGGGATCTGGCAAAAGACGGAGCCGTCTCTGCGACGAGGCGTGTCGGCAAATCAAGGCTGGCTGAAAATGGTCGCACCAGTTCACCACTGCCAAGTAACGGCTGGACCAGTGCCTCATGCGCGATCAGCACACCGCCACCGTGGCGGGCTTCTTCCAGGGCAACGGAAAACAACGAATGCACTGTGCCGGCGCGGGCAATCCCATCGCCATCTGGCTGGGCGCTCAACCACATGTCCCAGTCATTGGCCCAAGCCCCATCATGCAATAGCGTTTCTTTTCTCAGGTCGGCAAGCCCGTCCAGACGTGCCGCAATCTCAGGGGCGCAGACCGGGAAAATCCTGTCTCGGGCGACTTCCACCTCGTTGGTACCCAATGGAGCAGCGCTGTAGAACAAGGTCAGATCAAAAGGTTCGCGGGTCAGATTTGGCGGAGTTTCCATCGCGACCACGGATACTGAAATTTCCGGTACAGCCCTGCGTATCTGCCCAAGCCGGGGCGGCAGCCATAGCTGAGCAATCGAGGGCAGGGCTGCTACTTTTACTTTACTCGGTGCCGCTTTGGCGCGCAGGGCCTGCACCGCCAATCCGAGCTGATCGAAGGCTGACGTGAATCCGGGCAACAGCTCCTCGGCAAGCGGTGTCAGCACGACTCCACGGGCATTGCGGACAAACAGCGGCGCCTCGGCCCAGGCCTCCAACGATTTGATATGCTGGGTGACGGCACCAGGGGTCACCGCCAGTTCGTCGGCGGCCGCAGTAAAGCTGCCCAATCGTGCGGCAGCTTCAAACGCACGCAGTGCGTTCAGATGTGGCCCTTTGGGACGGACGGGGACAATTGCCATGATCTGAGCCTTAGTTTTTCTACGCGAAATTTATAGCAATACTGATTTGCTTTGAACAGGTTGAAAACCGCATCTTGAGGGCAGTCCAACATGTGATCCTAAGGAGCCCTCATGTCGCAGCATTTCACCCAATCCGTCGTCGCCGCCGATCCGCTGGTGGCCAAAGCCCTGGCCAGCGAGAAGACGCGCCAGCAGGACCAGATCGAATTAATCGCCTCGGAAAACATTGTCAGCCGGGCGGTGCTGGATGCACTAGGCCACGAGATGACCAACAAGACGCTCGAGGGCTATCCGGGCAACCGCTTTCACGGCGGCGGGCGTTTTGTCGACGTGGTAGAGGATGCAGCCATTGATCGTGCCAAGCAGCTGTTCGGCTGCGATTATGTCAATGTCCAACCGCATTCCGGCAGCCAAGCCAATTTGGCGGTTTTCTTTCTGTTGCTGAAACCGGGCGACAAGGTTCTGTCGCTGGATCTGGCCGCAGGTGGCCATCTGAGCCACGGGTTGAAGGCCAACCTTTCGGGCCGCTGGTTTGAGCCGCACCACTATGGCGTTGATGCGGACAGCGAAGTTATCGACTATGAAGCCTTGGAACGTCAGGCAGAAGAAATTCAGCCCAAGCTGATCATCACCGGCGGCTCGGCCTACCCGCGCGCGATCGATTTTGAACGTATGGGGGCGATCGCCAAAAAGGTAGGTGCCTGGTTCCATGTGGACATGGCCCATATCGCCGGTCTGGTCGCGGCCGGCGTACACGCTTCCCCCTTTCCGCATGCCGATATCGTCACCTGCACAACCACTAAAACCCTGCGAGGACCCCGTGGCGGGCTGATCCTGACCAACAACGCAGACTGGTTCAAAAAATTGCAATCGGCAGTTTTCCCAGGTGTTCAGGGCTCAATCCACAGCCAAGTGCTCGCGGCCAAGGCCGTGTGCCTGGGCGAGGCTTTGACGGATGAGTTCAAAGAATATGCCACGCAGGTGAAGAGCAATGCCGCAACTCTGGCGACGACCCTGCAAAAACGCGGGTTGCGCATCGTGTCGGGCGGCACCGACACCCATCTGGTGCTGGTCGATCTCAGCCCCAAGGGCATCACCGGCAAACGCGCCGAAACGGTGTTGGAACAGGCCAATATCACCGCCAACAAGAATGCCATTCCCAACGACAGCCCGCGTCCACCCGAATGGGTCGGCCTGCGCTTGGGGGCTGGCGCGGCCACCACGCGGGGCATGAAGGAAGCCGAGTTCGAGGCGCTGGGTGAGATGATCGCCGACCTGGTCGAGGCCGAAGCTGCCGAAGACACCGATGCCGCCGTCGCACGCTGCAAGGCCCAAGTGGCCGAACTCTGCACTGCTTTCCCAGTCTACAACGGCTGATCCACTACTCTCCCCAGCAGGCTGTCCACCACCTGCTGTCCTGGCCTCGCCGTGCTCTCTTTATTGCGGCGGGGCATTTTTATGCCGCAAACACATTACCTGCCAGCCGTTTCCGGGATGGTTGCAAATCCGAAATCGGGCATGCTGGCTGCAAGCAAAAAGGACAACGAAATGGACAAAACCCTGGTGAGCCGCTTGCACGCGCTAGAGCCGCTGATGTGGATCAACCCCGGGCTGGGTCCCACTGCCTCGGCGCAGGTGCCAGTGCGGCCAGAGCAGGTAGCTGAGGCAGAACAGAACTGGCGCTTGCTGGGGCCGCTGCTACAGCATTGCTTTGCCGATCTGCAACACAGCGGCGGTGTGATTGCCTCTGAATTGACCGAGGCGACGGATCTGGCGACGGCCATGGGCAAGGCACCGGGTCGTTATTTTGTGAAGGGCGATCACGCGCTGCCAGTGGCGGGTTCCGTAAAGGCACGCGGCGGGGTCTATGAAGTCTTCTTGCATGCGCTGTCTCTCGCGCGGCAGTTGGGGTTGATCGCACCGGATGCGACACCGTCTGAGCTGGCATCTGACGCCGTGCGGGAGAAATTTGGCGGCTTCACCGTTGCGGTTGGATCAACCGGCAACCTGGGTCTAAGCGTTGGCATCGCCGCCCGGGCGCTGGGGTTCCGCGCCGTCGTACATATGTCGGCGGATGCCAAGCCCTGGAAGGTTACGCGCCTGCGCCGCCATGGGGTCGATGTGGTGCAGCACCAGGCGGATTACGGCACTGCGGTCGCCTCAGCCCGACAACAGGCACAGGCGGATTCAACAGTCTATTTCGTCGATGACGAACGATCGGAACTGCTGTTCTTTGGCTATTCCGCCGCCGCTGCGGAGTTGCGCGATCAGCTGACCGAGCGGCAGGTCTCGGTGGACGCGAACCATCCGTTATTCCTTTATCTGCCCTGCGGCATTGGCGGTGCGCCGGGCGGGATAGCTTATGGGCTAAAGCAGGTGTTTGGCGATCACGCCCATTGCTTCTTTGTCGAACCGGCACAATCGCCCTGCGCACTTGTGCAACTGGCGTCGGGGCTGAAAAGCGTGGTGAACGTTTATGACATCGGCCTGACCAACCAGACCGAAGCAGATGGCATGGCGGTAGCCGAGGTCAGCCAGTTCGTGGCGCAAGTCATGCAGCCCTTGCTGAGTGGAGTTTACACCGTTGCGGATGACGATTTGTTCCGCTGGCTGGCGCTGGCACAGGAACATGCGGGGCTGCAGTTGGAGCCTTCGGCCGCAGCCTGCCTTGGCGGACCGCAGATGCTGCTGTCAACGGCGGAAGGGCAAGGCTATCTGGCGCAACACGGGCTGGATGCCTGCATCGGACAAGGTACCCATGTGATGTGGGCCACCGGCGGCAGCCTGGTTCCCCAGGATGAATATCAGGGTTTCTTGCAAAAAGGCCGCGCTCTGATGGCATGAGGCCCAGATGGCTGGATCAGCCGGCCACCCCGGTATAGCGCAACTTGCGAGCTTCGGTCGGCTTTTGCCCGTATCGCTCCCGGTACCAGTGCGAGAAATTGGAATTGGAGGTAAAGCCGCTGGCCACGCAAACCTCCATGATCGGAAGGTCAGTTTGGTAAAGAAGCTGATGTGCGTGCTCAAGCCGGATATTGCGGTAGACGGTCATTGGTGTTTCGCCGAATTTACAACGAAAACTACGCTCCAACTGGCGCGGCGAGACAGCCAGCGCCAACGCCAGGCTGCGGCCCGGGATTGGGGTTTCGATATTGTCCTGCATCATCTCAAGGCCACGCAAGAGCAGGGGGCTGCCCTCAGCTTGGCGCATGTATTTGCTCTGCTCAGACAAGGCACGTGCGCGCGTGTCCAGGGTGAGCCCGACATCAGCGGCGACGGATTGCGCCACAAAGGCACCCAGATCCTCGGCCACCAGCGCCAGGATCATGTGCATCGCGGCAATGCCGCCAAAGGCACTGTGGACATTTCCGTCCTGCCAGACCGGGCCGGGGTCTGAACACACGGCAAAGCGGCTTTCTCGTGCGGCAAACTCAAGCCGAGGGTGGACAGTCACCTCGCGTTGGCTCAGTCCCGGCAGGTCCTGCAAAAGGAACACCGCCCCGCCAACCAGGCCGATACGATGAAAACACGGCAATTTACTACGTAGCGGACTTCTGATTTCCGGGGACGCCTGCCAACGTTCGCTGCTTTGCCCGAACAGGATCAGGGTCTGGTTGCGCCCGCCACTGCTGACACCGCGCAGGTGATCAAGCCCGGCAGAGATCTTAACACGATAGAAATCCTGGCCCGTCAGCTCATTTGCAGCTTCAAGCAATTCCGTGCAGGCGCCAATGGCGGCATTGGAGTTGCTGGACTGTACCAGGATCGAGACCTTGTGCAGACCGATGGAACTTGAGCGGCCAGAGAAGGGGGCGACGGCTTGATCATACATTCGGACACTCCAACAAGCGGGGGGCGGGACTTGATCAATTCTGGCGGCCACGCGGGTGCGGAGCAAACCAGTATTTCTGCAAACTTGGCCTAGAAAAAATGAATCATGCGCTTGAGCGGGGCGAACGTGAAACGGCAGGCCCGGAAAACCGGGCTTGCCCATGTCTTCAACCTTTGGCGATGGCGTCGGCCAATGCGTCCCAAAGATACTCGCTCATCGAACGGCGTACCCGAAGCAAGAACCGGTTCTGGTCCAGCTGCGCGAGAATGACTACAGCTTGCAGGAAGTGGCTCTGGGCGCAGCTGCCAGTGCTGAACACGCGCGGGTGCAGATCCAGTGGACAGCCCTTCTCCAGGATCCGACGGGCCCCTTCACCGCTCAGCACCATGGCAACCGAATGGTCGGAGACGTCGGTCACCGCTGTGTGCTTGCCGACAAGCGCTGTTTCCAGCGCGGTCTGAAGGTTGGCGATGGCCGCGTGCGGTGCATGTACCAACCACTCGTCTGGCCCCAGCCACAACACGGTGACAAAACCGATACTGGCAAAGGTGTTGGCCTGTTTTGGAACCTTGACGCCAAGCGCCTTGGAAGCCGCGACACAAGACGCTTCGTCCATGAGGCGAAGATTCAAAGTGCCGAATTCCTCGGCGTGGTTCAAGCTGATGGTGCCGGTTACCGGGGGTTTCCGGGTGATCAGCGACCGTGCAACTGGGGTAAATACCATGTCCTTAGGCATGGGCGCGTTCTCCTTTTGCGTCATAGAACACCGGTGCGGTCAGGGTGACTTTTTCAGCATCACCATTGATGTTGCGCACTGTAAGGGTCTGACCGATGCAGGCGCGGCCGTCTTCGACCAACGCCAGCGCGATCGACCGGCCCAGGGTTTCTGACCAATAGGTCGAGCAGACCCAGCCCACGGTTTTCACCGGCGGCGCCTGGGTGGCCATCTCCACCAAATGCGAGCCATGCGGGATTACATAGTCGCGCTTGTCGGTCAGCAGGCCCACCAGCTGCTTGCGCCCGCTGCGCGCCACTTCGGGCGCGTCAAAGCCGCGCTTGCCGATGAAGTCGCCCTTCTTTTTCGACACGATCCAGCCCATGCCCAGGTCCATCGGGGTCACCGTGCCGTCGGTGTCCTGGCCAACAACGACAAAGCCGCGTTCGGCGCGCAGGATGTGCAGCGCTTCGGTGCCAAAGGGGATGATCTCAAACTCCCGACCTGCTTCAATGATCTGTTCCCAAACATACTGGCCATAGCGCGCGGGGACATTGATCTCGAAACTGGATTCACCGGTGAAGCTGACCCGCAGGATGCGGGCGTCGAGGCCCGCCACTTTGCCGTCCTTCATGGTCATGAAGGGGAAGGCGCCAGCCGAGATATCCAGAGAGGTGAGCTTTTCCAACACCTTGCGGGCGTTGGGGCCGGCCAGCGAACAGACTGCCCAGTGTTCGGCCACATTGGTCAGATACACGTCCAGATGCGGCCACTCCACCTGCAGCCAGTCTTCCAGCCAGGCCAGAACCGCCGCTGCGTTGCCCGTGGTGGTGGTCATGTGATAGTGGTTTTCGCCCAGTTTGGTGGTGACACCATCATCAAAAATCATGCCGCGTTCGTTCAGCATGAAGCCATATTTGGCCTGGCCCACCTTCAGCTTGTCCCAGGCGTTGGTATAAACAAGGTTAAGGAACTTGGTGGCATCCGGGCCGCGCACGTCGATCTTGCCCAGGGTCGAGGCGTCATAGATCCCGACCGACTGACGCACCATCTTTACTTCGCGGTTCTCAGCGACTTTGTGGCTTTCGCCAGGGCGGGCATAGACCAAGGGCCGCAGAAAATCGCCCATCGCCTCCATCACTGCGCCGTTCTGGCTGTGCCAGTCCCACATCGGGGTTTTTTGGGTGAAGTGAAACAATTCGCCCGCGTTCTGTCCGGCCATCGCGCCAAAGGTGGTTGGCGTATAGGGCGGGCGAAATGTGGTGGTGCCGACGCCGGGGATAGTGTCCCCGCGCAGATCCGCCATGATCGCCAACGCGTTCACATTCGACATCTTACCCTGATCGGTGGCCATGCCGGTGGTGGTGTAACGCTTCAGATGCTCGACCGAGACATACCCTTCGCGGTGGGCAAGGTGAATATCCGCGGCGGTCACATCGTTCTGATGGTCGTGAAAGGCTTTTTTGCCTTCGCCCACCGGTTTGCGCGACGGTACATAGTAGATCGGACGCAAGTCAAAGGCTTCCTCAGACGCTGCAATTGGGGTCTTGGCAACCCCGTCAAATCCGGCGTCCCGGGCTGCGGCCATGCCGACCTCGGTGCCCTCAGCCAGACAACCTGCCAGATCAAATGTGCCATTGCCCGAACCCGCCGCGCGGACCTTCTGCTGGCAGAACTCCGGTTTGAAACATGCCACTGCGGGATCCCAGGCGACTTTGCCGCGGGCTTGGCTCCACATATGGACCGACGGGTTCCAGCCAGCGGATACGCCAATCGCGTCGCAAGGGATCAGGATTGAATTGCCAGCGACCGTGCGCCCGTCATTACTAAGCGGCGCAATCTCACAGCCTTTCACGCTATGTTTGCCCCTGGTGGCGACGATACCAAAACCTGCGTCAACCTGAATGCCTTTGGCCTGCGCGGCTTCGAACGCCGGACCTGATGGCGATGGACGGGTATCAACGATGGTCACCTCTGCGCCGGCATCACGGGCATCGATGGCGGCGGCATAGGCAGAGTTGTTGTTGGTGAAGATCACCACCTGTTTGCCCGGCAGCACGCCATATTGGTTTACATATGTGCGCAGAGCGCTGGCCATCATGATGCCAGGGCGGTCGTTTTCCGCAAAAACCGGCGGACGCTCATGCGCGCCGGCAGCCAGCACCACCTGTGCAGCCCGGATTTTCCAGAACCGTTCGCGTACGCCGTTCTGACGGGGGCCATTGTGGTTGGTCACCCGCTCTAGCGCGGTGATGTAGTTGTGGTCGTAATAGGCCGAAGCGGTGGTGCGGGTCAGCACGGTAACCTCTTCGATGGCCTCCAGTTCGCTCAGCGTGTCAGCAATCCATTGGTCGGCGGGCTTGCCGTCGATATCTTCGCCCGTGGTCAGCAGCGAGCCGCCAGCCGAGGCGTTTTCATCCAGAACAAAGACCCGCGCGCCGGTGCGGCCCGCGTTCAGCGCTGCCGCTAGACCCGCGGGCCCCATGCCGACAACCAATACATCGCAATGCACATGGCGGTGTTCATAGACATCCGGATCGTTTTCTTCGGGACATTTGCCCAGACCGGCGGACTTGCGGATCACCGGTTCAAACACTTTCTCCCACCAGCTCGCGGGCCACATGAAGGTCTTGTAATAAAAGCCCGAAGGGATGAGCCGGGAGGCTGCATTGTTGACCGCGCCCACGTCCCAGTGGACCGAGGGCCAGCAGTTCTGGCTGGCCGCACTCAGCCCGTCATAAAGCTCGACCATGGTGGCGCGGGTGTTCGGTTCGGTCCAGGCACCGGTTTCCAACTGCACGAGGCCCGAGGGTTCTTCGGACCCGGCGGTGTATACGCCGCGCGGGCGATGGTATTTGAACGACCGGCCCAAAAGTTTGACATTATTGGCCAGCAAAGCGGACGCAAGCGTGTCGCCCTCATAGCCCTGATAGCTTTTGCCATTGAAGGTAAAGCTGACCGGTTTCGCGCGGTTTACCCGCCCTTTGCCGGTTACACGGTTTACTTGCGCCATTTTACTTGGCCTCGGTTTCAGTGGTTGCTTCGAATTCGGATTTCGACAGGACACCGTCCCAATCGTCGGGCGGCAGGGGCGCGGTTTCGCCTACCTTGTAGGTGGCCCAGAACTGGTCGGTCACCGTGTGGCGTACCGCGTTGAACCAGCGGCGACAGCCCATTGCGTGGTTCCAGCGCTCCTGATGCGCGCCTTTGGGGTTCTTGCGGGTGAACAGATAGCGGGCAAACTCAGCATCGCTGATCGCAGCCATGTCTTTGGGCCGCGCGATATGCGCCTCGCCGCCATACGCGAATTCGGTGAGGTTGCGTTTGCCACAAAAGGGGCAATCTACTTGGATCATGCTCTCTTTCCTTAGTGCGCAGCTGCAGCCGCCGCGGCCTCGTCGACCAGGCGGCCCGAGGTGAAGCGGTCAAGCGAGAAGGGTTTGGCGATGGGATGCAATTCGTCCTTGGCGAGACTGGCAGCAAACACGTTGCCCGATCCCGGTGTCGCCTTGAAGCCGCCAGTGCCCCAGCCGGAATTGACATACAGACCGTCAACACCGGTGTGGCTGATGATGGGTGACCGGTCGGGCGAAATATCCACGATCCCGGCCCATTGCCGCATCATCCTGAGCCGCGAGAAAATCGGCATCAGCTCGATCAGCGGGCCAATCACATGGTCGACGGCATCCAGCCCGCCGCGCTGCGAATAGGAGTTCTGAGGGTCGGTCCCTGCGCCCACCACCAGCTCGCCCTTGTCGGATTGGCTGACATAGACGTGGATGCCGTTGGACATCAGCACGCAGTCGATGACGGGTTTGATCGGCTCTGAGACCAGTGCCTGCAGCGGTACCGATTCCAGCGGCATGTCCACGCCCGCCTTTTGCATCACGACCGAGGTATGGCCAGCTGCCACCACGCCAACGCGGTTCGACCGGATATTGCCGCGGGTGGTTTTCACCCCCATGACTTTTCCACCCTGAATGTCGAAACCGGTGACTTCACAGTTCTGGATGATATCGACACCCAGGCTGTCAGCGGCGCGGGCATAGCCCCAGGCCACCGCATCATGTCGGGCGGTGCCTGCACGTTTTTGCAGCAGCGCGCCCATCACGGGATAGCGGCAGTTGATGTTGATCTCGGGGATCATTTCTTTGACCTGACCGGGGCTCAGAAATTCGTTCTCGATCCCGTTTAGGTGGATCGCATTGCCACGACGTTGGATCTCCTGCATCTCATGCTCGGAATGTGCCAGAAAGCACAGACCGCGCTGGGAGAACATCAGGTTATAGTTCAGCTCCTGGGTCAGCCCTTCCCAGAGCTTCATTGAATGCTCGTAAATGGCCGAGCTGTCGTCCCACAGGTAATTGGAGCGCACCACGGTGGTGTTCCGCCCGGTGTTGCCGCCGCCGATCCAGCCCTTTTCCAGGATCGCGACATTGGTGATGCCGTGTTCCTTGGCCAGATAATACGCGGTCGCCAGACCGTGGCCGCCGCCACCGATGATGATCACATCATAGGCCGGTTTGGGGTCGGGATCGCGCCATGCGCGCTGCCAGCCCTTATGATACCCTAGGCTTTTGCCCAGGATATTCAGGAGTGAATATCGTTGCATTTTATGAGTCTCTTGGTTGGTCTTGCTGCCCCGGCCATCCGGGGCGGCAAGGAGGTTTTCTTGAACATGGCCGGGGTTTGCGACCCCAGCGAAGGGCGTCAGCCGAAAATCAGCGTCGGCAACCACAGCGCCACATCAGGCACATATGTGGTGATGATCAGCGTCGGCAGCCAGGCAAACGCGATGAAGACCAGAATAGGCTTCAGCATGGTATTCACCGGCGTGCCGGTGACCCGCGCACCCAGATAGAGCAGTGGCGCAGTCGGCGGCGTAATGTTCGCCATCCCGAGGTTCACACCGAGAACAGCGGCAAAATGCACCGGATCCATGCCCACCGAAGTGACGATCGGCAGCAGCAGCGGCGCCGAAAGCAGCAGGCCCGAGATATCATCCATCAGCATCCCGATCAGGATCATCACGATGTTTACCATCAAGAGGATGATGATCGGGTTTTCACTGACCGAATAGACCAGTTCCTTGGCCAGTGTCGGAATGTCTTCGAAGATCAGAAAACGTGACACGATCAGCACCATAAAGATCATCGCCATAACAACACCGATGGTCACACCGGACTGACGAAGGGTCAGCAGCAACGTGCGCCAGGTCAAACCCTTGTAGATGTAGATTCCGATTGGGATGGCATAGAGCACAGCCACGCCTGCCGCTTCGGTCGGGGTCATGATGCCGCCATAGATGCCACCCAAGATGATGGCGGGCATCAGGAATGCGGGCATGGCAATCGCTGAACGCTTGCGCCATTCGCGCAGGAAGTGCTTGGGCCGGTCGGTCAGTACAATGTCCTGGTTCTTGCGCAGCATAAAAAAGTTCACGATGCACAAAAGCGTCACCAGGATGATGCCCGGCACCACGGTGGAGAGAAAGCACTTCAGAACCGACTGCTGGGTTACCCACGCATAGAGGATCTGCGCCGCTGACGGTGGGATCAACAGACCCAGGGGGCTTGCGGCCACGATCAGCGCCGCCGACATGCCCTGTGGATACTTGGCCTCGCGCAGGTGCGGCATCATGATACCACCGATGCAGGTCAACGTTGCCGCGCCCGACCCGGAGATGGCCCCGAAGATTGCCGAGGCCACAACAGCCGCCGCAGTCAAACCTCCGCGAATGTGACCCACGAACAGCTCGGCCAGATTGACCAATGGTCCGGCGATCTTGCCCTTTTCCATGACTGCGCCAGCCATGATGAACAACGGAATGGCCAGCAGCACGACCGAATTCATTTTCCAGTGGCCCGAAGGCAGATAGCCCGCAACATCATGGCCGCCAAACAGCCACAGGAACACCAGTACGCCGCCAAAAGACAGTGGCACCGAGACGCCAACCAGCAAGAGAGTACAGATGATGAGAATGGAAATACCGATGATCATTTGTTGGGTCCTCTCGCGCTTTGACGCGGGATCAGCTGATTGTCTTCGCGGGTGTCCGGCGCACCGGTTTTCAGCAGAACGTACAGATGCAGGATTGAGTAGACCGCCATCAGTATGAAGCCGAAGAAGATGCCGATGCGCGGCACCAGAAACGGGATATGCAGAGCAATGGTGGTCTGCCAGTTCGGGTAATAGCTGATCTCGTCCGCGATCATCAGAAAGGCCCAATAGATGATGGCAAAGGTGATCAGCACTTCGATGAACTCGATGATCACATTGCGCAGCCACAGTTTGCGTGGGTCCTTGATGACAAAGCCGAGCAGATCGGCGTTCACGTGGCTTTTGTCGTATGTCCCCATGGCCGAGGCCATGAAGAACATCCAGAAGCAGATCACCATCAGCCATTCTTCATAGGCAAACAGGTCCGCGCTGAACCCGTAGCGGGCGACCACGACAAAGCCAAAGGTCAGGGCCATGATCAGCGAAGCAACGACGATGATGAAGTTTTTGATGGCCAGCGCGACCCGGACGGGCCCTGCGATGGCATTCGGAAGTTTGTCGACAAGCTCAGGCATGTCTCTCCCCTTCTTGGTAGAGATTCCGCACCAGCGGAAAAAAACGGGCGGCAGCCGGTTTACACCGTGCCACCGCCCGGCCGGGAGGAGGGCTTATTTGTCAGCCAACAAACGGTCGAGGATGTCCTGGCCCACGATCTCGCCAACTTGTGGCCAGACGTTTTCACGCACATGGGCAACCATCGCAGCCTTTTCTTCGGCGGTTGGGTCCAGAATTTCATAACCGGAGTCCAGCAGCTTGGCGCGGAAGGCATCGTCGTTGTCCAGATTCCACTGGGTGAACTCGGCTGAGGCCTTTTCAAAAGCTGAAGAAACCACGGCCTGCTGCTCTTCGTTCATTTTGTCCCATGTGCGGTTCGAAGCGTAGTAGGTCGAACCTTCGATGAACGCACCGTAGGGGATGAAGTATTTGCCAACATCGGACACCGCAAAAGTGGTGTAGGTCAGCTGTGCGGTGCAGCAGATGGCACCGTCAACCACGCCTGACTGGATTGCCGGGAACACTTCTGCCCAATTCATAGTGGTGGTGTTGAACCCCAGCGATTCAGTGGTCGCCTTGGCGACATTCGAGGACCACACGCGGATGTTCATATCCTTGGTTCCGGTGCCCGCCCAATCGGTGGGCTTCTTGTCAGCTACGATGCCGATGAAACCTTCGGCGTTGTTGGCCAGCAGGTGGATGCCGATATTATCCAGACGCTCACGGAAAATCTGGTTATAGGCGCTCTCGCGGTTCATGTAGATGCGTTCGACGTCGGCGTTGTCCGACACCAGGAATGGCAGCGAGTTGATCTCAAACGCCGGATCTTTGTGGGCGTAGACAAAACCATAGACCAGATCAACGTTGCCCCGGATTGCGTCTTCCAGAAGCTCCTCGCCGGAACCAAGCTGGTTGGCGGGAAACAGCGAGATTTTCAGGCCGACATCTGCGGCTTCAATCTCGGCTTTGATCTGTTCCATCATTTTTGAACCTTGATGTTCGACCGGAAAGGTACCGGCGAATTTCAGGCGCAGATCAGCGGCCATTGCAGGCAACGCAGACACGGCTGCGACTGTGCCTGCAAGCAGGGCGCTCATGACGGATTTCTTGAATGTCATCTTAGAAGTTCCTCTGTTTCGTGCCCGGCTGTTTTGCAGCAGCGCGGGCCTCCTCCCATCCGGCGAACCTGCTGATTCACCGTTGGCATAGACTTCCAAAGTGCTCCCACTTTGTATTGAACATCAGGACGCATTCGTTGTATGAATCGGACAAGGGAAAACAGGATTTGGTCTTAGATGTTCAGCAACACCGCCTATCCAAGCGAACCTGACCTGAGGATTGGCCTGGTTCCACTGAATCAATTCACCATGATGCCCCTGACATGCGTTGTTGAATGTTTGCGTCATGCTGCCGATAAAATGGACTTTAGTCGTCAAATTTACTGTCAGTGGAGCCTGTTGTCCAAAGACAAGACCCCGATCCGGGCCAGTTGTGGCTTTGAAATCCTGCCCACTGAAATTTTTAACCCTCAGGCCAAATTTGATTACCTCTTGGTGTTTGCTGGCCTGATGCCTGCCGCCTTGATGGCACCCCCTGAAACCCGGGACTACCTGCAGCGGATGCATGCGCAAGGCACCCCGCTGGTCGGAATTGATACCGGCGTAATGCTGTTGGCCCAGCTTGGTTTGCTGGATGCGCGGGAGTGCGCCATGCATTTTCATCACAAGACCGACCTGGAAGAAAATTTTCCTGCGGTTCGCCCCGTGCTGGACCAGCCGTTCATCGACCTCGGGGATGTTATCACTTGCCCCGGCGGCGCGCGCGCTCTGGATCTGATCCTGCATCTGATTGGCAAACATTGCGGCAAGGCGCGGGCGCAAAAAGCGATACGGCAGCTGATGATCGACCCCAAACATATCTCCAACACCTCTGCCCATATGCCCTATGCCAATCTCACCGACTGCGGTGACTGGCGGGTCGAGAAGGCGGTCGCGCTGATGGAAGGGCATGTCTCCACGCCGCTACAGGTCTCGGAGCTGGCCGGGCTGATGGGGATCAGCACCCGCAACCTGACCCGGGCCTTTCGCGAGCAGGCGGGCGAAAGCCCCGCCGTCGTGTTCCGCAACATACGACTGGCCAGCAGTCACTGGTTACTCTTGAACACCAACCGTTCAATCGCGCAGATTGCCTATGAGTGTGGCTTCGCCGACTCCGCCCATTTCAACCGCTGGTTCCACAAAACTTATAGCCTGCCGCCCAACGAATTCCGCCAAAGCCGCAAACGGCTCGGTCAGATCGACAACTGACTCTCCGCAGAAAAAGAAAAGAGACAGACATGCGCCGCCGCCTGCCCCCGCTTTACTCCCTGCGTGCCTTTGAGGCCGCCGCCCGCCATTCCAGTTTTTCCAAGGCTTCAAATGAGCTCAACCTGACCGCAGCGGCCATCGCCCATCAAGTCAAGAAACTGGAGATGGAGCTGGGCGTGGAGCTGTTCCAGCGTCGCCCGCGCGGAGTCGAGCTGAATGAGGCGGGCAAAGAATACCTGCGGATTGTGGAGCGCTTGCTGGATGATTTGACCAGGGAAACCCAACTCTTCAAGGCGCAACACCGCGCACAGCCAATCCGCATCGCCGCGTTGCATGTTGTAAGCGAACGACTGGTAAGACCGTTGGTACAGGCGTTCTTTTCTGATCATCCAGACGTGCGGGCAGAGCTGATTGCTGACATGGTCGAACCTGACTTTCGCTCTGGAAACCTGGATGTGGTCGTCTGGCATGGCGAGATTCCACCGCCGCAATACCCGTCGATCCGTATCATGTCGGAAACCCTGACGCCGGTTTGCGCGCCTCAGCTTTTAGAGAGTTTTCCAGCGGGAATGACGATGGAGGATGTGCAAAAGATCCCGGCTCTTTACGATCTCTATTGGGATGACGACTGGACAACATGGCTCGAGGCCGCGGGTGGTCGCGACTTGCAGAATAGCCTTGGATTCAGTCTGTATTCCGCGATGATCCAGACGGTGCGGGAAGGCGGTGGTATCGCCATCGGACACACCGGTTTGCTGGAAAAAGAGCTGAAGAGCGGTCAATTGGTGAAACCCTTCGACTTGGAGATACCCAGCCGAAAAAGCTATTTCGCATTGACGACAAACGAGATTCTTCGGAAGCCGGGCGTCGCGGCATTTTGGGAATGGCTCGCAGAGGCAACACAAGCAATGGACAAGTAACAAGTCATCTGTCCCCCTGCGTCGCAGGTCATGGTTCGGCCCTCCCCAAGGGAAGGCGCGACTCTTTTTGTGCGATTTCAGCCCAAGCCGTTCATCTTCAGCACTGTGCCCAGATAGATGCTGCTGGCCTGAACCAGCTGCTGCACTTGGATGTACTCGTCGGTGCTGTGTGCCTGTGCCAGATCACCGGGGCCGCAAATCACGCAAGGAAAACCCAAGTTGGGCGCATCAGTCCCGCCTGGAAAAGCAGTGACCTCCGGCTCCCGCCCCAACACCTCACGGGCCGCTTCTGTCAGCGAGGCCACTATGGCAGAGTCCCGAGGCACGTTGAGTGCGGGGGCCAAGAGGGTCGGACCCGAGACTTCGGCTTTCAGGTCCGGTAGTGTTTTCTTCAGCTCCCGCAGACGGCGGCGATAGTCTTCCAGGATGTCCTCCGGCTCTTCGCCCGGTAAAAACCGACGGTCTACCTCCATTTCGCAATAGTCCGGGATGCCTGAAACAAACGCGCCGCCACGGATCACATTCATCGAAAACCGGCCTGTACCGCACAGCGGGTGCGGCGCGGGGTTTTGCTGCAATTCAGCGTTCAGGCCTGACAGATGCCCGATCACTTTCCCCATATGCTCAACCGCGTTGACACCGTTTTCGGGGCCCGAGGAATGAGTGGCCCGTCCATAGGTCCGGATCATCGCTCCCAGTTGGCCCTTGTGCGACGGGCAGATCGCCAGCTTTGAAGGCTCGCCGATGATGCCAAAGTCGGCGCGGGGGCCATTACGGCCCATCTCTGCCGAACCCGTCAGCAAATGCTCCTCGTCCGAAATACCGGCAATGATCAGATCACCCGGCAGTTCGGTTCCGCTGGCCTGCAGCATCCGGATCACCTCCAGATAGCAGGCAAAGGCCCCCTTCATGTCGCAGGACCCGCGCCCTGTCACTTTGCCGTCCACCAGCCGCGCTTCAAAGGCATCGCCATACCCTTCGACGCCAACGGTATCCATATGCGCGGCCAGCATGATGGTTGGGCCGCCACCGGTTCCTTTCAGCCGCCCCCAGATATTGGGGCGTCCCGGCGCAACTTCGCGCCATCCGGTCTCCAGCCCCAGCACGTGGAAACGGGCCAGCAGATCTTCGGCCAACTCCTGCTCGCGGTGGCCCTCTGTGGGTGTGTCGTCAAACGGATTCACGCTTTGGATCCGGATCAGCTCAATCAGCGTATTCGTCAGCCGTGTTACATCGGGAGTTTCATGCATCATCAGATCTTTCGTCACACCGCCGCCCGGGCCTTGCCCACCCGAGCATTCAGGCGGCCACCGTCGGCCAACGCCAGCACCATCATGATCTCGTCAGGGCGTGGGCTGTCCGCCACGCTGACCGTCATTGCGTCAAAGTGATCAAACGACCAGAGGTCATCCTTGTGCCCCAGCGGAACGTCCAACGCAGTGCCCGCAACAGCCAGCTTCGCCGCTGATGGAATTAGAGCTTTGCCGCCGCCAATAGGTGCCCGCATCACCTTGCCCAGCTTGGGGTGCAACAGCGCATGGCCGTGTTCGATGTCGCCGTTGACACCAACAATGGCCGCCTTGCCATAAGACACCGCCACGCCCGGCAGATACGGCAGCGCAGCCTGCATCAGCTGTTCCCCCAGGGTTTCGCCTATATCGAACAGCGGGTTCAGATCGGCTTCAAACCGCCCGGCAAAGGGGTTTGCGATAATTCCGCAAGCGGCGACGCGGGTGACCGGAGCAGGAGAGGCCTGTCCGGCCTCTTCAAACACGGTTTCGCAGTAGACCGCAATCTTGCGCAGTTTCATGGTATTCTCCTTTCGCAAAATACCTGCGGGGGTGGTCAAGAAACAGCCCGCCCCCGCAGGCTTATGGCATCAATATATGCCATAAACCTCTTCGTCGCCCCGCGCCTTCAGGCTGCCTTGCTTGACCGCATCGACCACGTCGCGCAGATCCGCCAGAAAGGTGTCGGCAATCTGGTAATGATGGCAACTGAGCATCAGCAGGATCGCGTCCGGCTTGCTGCCAATGTTGATCGCCCAGCCTTTGGCCATCAGACCATCAGCCACCGCCAGAATGTTCAGGTCTTCTGCCTTGAAGGCGAAATGCGGCCCCTGTGGCGTGCCTAGGATCTCCAGACCTTCGATGGCTTCAATGCCCTTGCAGAAAGCTTTGCGGCCTTTGATGATATCCGCAGTGACCCGATGGAAGCCGTCGCGACCAAGGAAGTTGAACACAGCCCAAGCCGACGCAATTGGTCCAGAGTTGCGCGAACCAGCGGTATTTTTGGAGTAGTAGTCGCCCGCATTCCAGTTGTTGGCAGCAAAGCCTTGCCATTTCACCAGCGCCTCATCCCGCAACACCAGGATAGAGCAGCCGCGATAGCCATAGCCATATTTGTGGAAATCTGCCGACATCGAGGTCACGCCCGGCACCTGGAAATCGAAATCCGGCACGTCTTCGCCCAGTTCCCTGGCAAAGGGCAACATAAAACCACCGATGCAGGCATCCACATGCATCCACAGATCATGTTTCTGGGCCAGCCCGGCAATCTCGGCGATCGGGTCGACCACGCCCAGCGGGAACGGGGGGCAGGAGCCCACCAGCATGATGGTATTTTCGTTGATCGCCGCTTCCATCCCGGCCACATCGGCGCGATAGTCCGGGCTCTCTTGCATCTGGATCACGTCGATGCCCAGGAAATGCGACAGTTTGTTGAACACCGCATAGGCCGATTGCGGCACGATGATATTCGGGCTGATGATCCCCTTCTGATCCCGTGCCCGGTCACGCGCGGTTTTCAGCGCCAAAACAATACTTTCGGAGCCGCCTGTGGTAATCGTGGCAGCGGCGTTTTCTGGCGCATTGAACAGGTCTTTTACCATGGCAATGACATCGGTTTCATATTTGCGGACCGACGGGTGTAATCCGGTCTGATGCACCACGTTGTCACCGATGTGTTTGACAAAAGCTTCCTTTGCAACCTCGGCGACCTCTGGGCCGCCATAGTACGAGGCGGTTAGATTGTTCAGCGAAAACCAGTCCCAATCTCCTGCGCGGGCGGCGTCCATTTCGTCCAGGATTTCAACCCGGCGCTTTCCGGTTTCAGGAAAGCACAAAGTGTTCTGATTTGTAGTCATTGCAGGCCTCATTCAGGCAATTTCGTTGCCTGCAAACTTGCAGCAGGCGCGCTTCTTGCACAAATCGAAAGAACTTTAGCTAGGGCAAGGCAAATTTGGTCAAGACTTGCGTTCATTAGGAACAGGATCTGGGGTGTTGTCACGTTAACCCCCAGTCTTCGAGGAAATCCCGATGCTTGAATTTCGAGCTGCTCGGGTGGCGGCAAGCCAGGCATCGAATACCGCGAGACGGCAGAAGCGGATTGGCAAAGTCGAGCGACGACGTTCCGGGATACCACGGGCACGGGCGGAATCATTATTGTCGCGCAGGGCGCGCAGGGATTTGCCAAAGGGGAACCGTGCGACGTCTAGGGCAAACAGGATCGAGGCGATCAGCAGGCCAAACACCATGTAGTAATCGCCGAACTAGTAGTCGCGGATGAACTTGTACTCTCCCAACCGCAGATAGGGCGGGCGCACCATACCCTTGGCGCATCCGGTGATGTGGGACTGGCCAAGCACTTACTGACTGAAGGCAAAGGTGACGAGCACCTCATAGATGCCTTGCACGGAACAACATCACTTATTCCCGGCCATATGTGCGCTGCTGAATGTCAATCGCGCTGATTTCAGCATGGCAGGCGGTGAGAAACGTCGCTTCGGCGTCGGAGCGGCGGCGCGCCGGGTTGGTGACCAGATTGATCGATACCATCGGCAGGTTGTCATAGGGCGGCAACTGGCGGATGTGGCCGGCGGCGACATCGTGTTTGGCAACGTGAACGGGCAGGGCACCAATGCCTACGTTAGACATGATCATCCGGCGGATTTCATGGAGGCTGGACGACATGCCACGCCAGCTGTTGGCCAGGCCAAGACGGGCCCGCAATCGGGCGATGGCCTCAAGCGGGCCGCCCTCGGCTTCGGTTTGAAAAGCGACAAAAGGTTCGCCCTCCAAATCCTTTGGCTCGATCCCATCGGCATCGAACAGCGGGTGGCGCGCGCCGCAGTAGAGGCCAAAGTATTCATGATACAGCACCATCGTGTCCAGATTCTGGGGCGGATTCGTCAGCAGGCAAATGCCCAGACTGGCGCGATTCTGCGAGATCATGGTCTCGACGTCATCGCTTTCATGCACTGAAAAGGAATACGTCACATGGGGATGTGCGGTCGAAAACCGATCGAGAAAGTCATCAAAGTGCTCCGAGACAACCGAGCTGGTTGTAACGATGGAAATATGTCCGCGCAGCTCGGCGTTTTCTGTGTTGAGCAGTGACGGCAATTGTGAAATCGAGCCAAAGATCTTGGCGCATTCGGTATACAGCGACTGCCCCGGGCGGGTGATGGAAAATTCATTTGGTTTCCGGATGATAAGCCTTTGACCGGTGGTCTGTTCCAGACGTTTCAGCGCCGCAGAGACAGTAGGCTGTTTCAACCCCAGGAAATCCGCAGCCTTGGAAATGCCGCGCTGTTCAACCACCACCATGAAGGTGCGCAACAGGTTCCAGTCCAGGTTCCAGGGAAAGCGTTGTTGTTCCGGTAAGCTCATAGATCACATCTATATTGATAATGGGTAATATTTATTTGCACGATACAAGATCGTCATGCAAGGCTCAGGTCGAGCGGGGCTAACCGCATATTCTGCAAGGGCGTTGATCCCCTGCAAAAATCAACAGGAGAGAGACAAGATGACTGTTCGCCGTACCATCCTGAAATCTGCATTCGCCGCAGTCGGCATGGCGGTTCTGGGGCTGAACGCTGCCGTTGCCGAAGAGCTGGATAGCCTTAAGGAAACGGGTGTGATCCGGATCGCGATGTCGGGGGCCTACCCTCCGTTCAACTTTGTGAATGATGAAAACCAGGTTGTCGGGTTCGACCCGGCGGTTGGGGCCGAAATCGCCAAACGAATGGGGATGGAAGCCGAAGTGGTCACCACCGCCTGGGACGGGATCATTGGCGGTCTGCTGGCCAATAAATACGACGCCATCGTCGGGTCGATGACCATCACTGCCGAACGTGATGAGGTCGTTGATTTCGTTGGCCCCTATTACTCCGACAAACGCGCGATCTTTACCAAACCCGGCTCGGGCATCGCCAGCCTGGATGATCTGGCGGGCAAGAAGGTCGGGCTGACTCTGGGTGAAACCCACGAAGACTGGGCCCGCGAAAAGGGCTATGATGTCAACACCTACAAGGGCCTGCCCGAGCTGCTGCTGGAGCTGGAAAACGGTCGGGTCGACGCCATCGTGAACGATTCGATTGCCGCCATTCTGGCGATGTCGTCCAAGGGGCAGGAATTCGAGATGTTTGCCGACCCCACCACCGAACCCTTTGGCGCAGGTATCGCCATCCGCCAGGGCAACCCGGCGCTGGCCGCCGAAATGCAAAAGGCACTGGATTCCATGATGGAAGACGGCACTTATCTGGCGCTGGCCAAGAAATGGATCGGCGCGGACATCCGCTAAAGCTGACCTCTCCCGCCGCCCTCGGGTGACGGGAGAGCCACCTGTCACGTCACAGAGGGGACGACATGGACGTTGAACTGATGCTGAAGGTCTATCCCTTCTTTCTGGAGGCGGCCTGGATCACCATTCTGTTGTCGGTCCTCACAGCTATTCTGGGTCTGATCTGCGGGGCATTGGGGGTCGCGGCGCGGCTGTCGCGCTTTGCGGTGTTGCGGTTCATCGGCGCTGCCTATGTCAGCGTGTTCCGCGGCACGCCTGCATTGATCCAACTGTTCATTCTCTATTTCGGTGGGCCGCAGATCGGCATTCAGCTGGATGCTTTTGAGGCCGGGGTAATCGGGCTGGGCGTCAATGCCGGGGCCTATATGACCGAAACCATCCGCGGCGCAATCATCGCCATCGACAAAGGTCAGCGCGAGGCCGCCCGCACCCTGGGCCTGAGCCAGTGGCAGGGCATGTACCGGGTGATCCTGCCGCAGGCCGCCCGTCTGATGGTTCGCCCGCTTGGGGTCAACTTGAACATGCTGGTAAAGTCCACCGCGCTGGTGGCCGCCATATCGGTGATCGAGCTGACCTATACCGCGCAGCGTTATATCGGGTCGACGTACAAGCCTTTTGAAATGTTCCTGCTGGCCGGGATTCTCTACATGATCATCATCTCTGTGGTGGGTCGGGGCGTTGCCTGGGTCGACCGCAAAGTCCAGATCACCTGATCGGGAAAGGAAAGACAAATGGGTCTCGATTTTTCGATTATCCCCAAATACCTGGACGTTGTCCTGCTAGGCTGTGCCTGGACCATCGGCATCACCGTAGCTGCGGCGATCCTCAGCTTTTTCGGGGGTATCGTCTTTGCGGTGGTCTCGCTGTATGCGCCCTGGATCATCCGCCAGCCGTTTCGCCTGATCGAATGGGTGTTCATGGGCACACCACTGTTGCTGCAGCTGTTCCTGATCTATTTCGGTCTGGTGCAGATCGGCATTGACCTGCCGGCATTCGTGGCCGGGATCATCGGGCTGGGGCTGCATTTTGCGGTCTATAATTCCGAACTGATCCAGACCGCTATCCTGGCGGTGGACAAAGGCCAGATGGAGGCCGCCCGAACCATGGGGTTGAGCCGGGGCCAGGCGCTGCGCAAGGTGGTGATCCCCCAGGCGGTGCGCGATGTGATCCCCCCTATTGGCAACAACATGATCGCCCTGCTCAAGGACAGCGCCCTGGTGTCGGTGATTGGCGTCAGCGAGCTGACCCTGTCGGCCCAGCGGGTCATCGGCAAGACCTATCGCCCGTTCGAATTCTACATGCTGGCGGCCGCCTGCTACTATGTCATCAATCTTTGCATGGAATGGGTGCAGCGCAAGATCGAGCGCCGCATCTCCATATCCCGTTGAGCGAGCGAGGCTCTCATGACCGAACAGACAGCATTTGTTGAAATCCGCCACGCCCAAAAATCCTTTGGTACCCTGGAGGTTCTGAAAGACATCAGCCTGAGTGTTGATCGGGGCCAGATCGTCGGCATCATCGGGTCGTCCGGGTCGGGCAAATCCACCCTATTGCGGGCGATCAATGATCTGGACCCTCTGACCGGCGGCGAAGTCTGGCTGGACGGGGTGCAGGTGAACAAGAAACTACCCCATCGCCAGTACGAAAAGCACATCAACGAGATGCGCCAGCAAGTCGGCATGGTGTTTCAGCATTTCAACCTGTTCCCGCATATGACCGCCCGCGAAAACGTCACCATGGCGCCGATGATGCTGAAAGGGTTGTCCAAGGACGCGGCAAACAGACTGGCCGAGGAGCAACTGGACCATGTCGGGATGCTGGAGCGGATCGACTATTACCCCTCGCAGCTGTCGGGCGGCCAGAAGCAACGAGTGGCGATTGCCCGGGCGCTGGCGATGAAACCCAAGCTGATGTTGTTTGACGAAGCGACATCGGCGCTGGACCCTGAGCTGGTGGAAGAGGTGAACCAGGTGATGCGCAAACTGGCGCAGGAACATATGACCATGATCATCGTCACCCACGAGATGGATTTTGCTGCTTCGGTCTGTGACCGGGTTCTGTTCATGGACAAGGGCGTTGTGGTCGAAGAAGGCCCGCCCGAGGTGCTGTTCCGCAATCCGTCCCGGGATCGCACCCGGGAATTTCTCCGCAAACACATCGAGGCCGCACAGTGAGCGACGACTCTTATCTGTTCTACCAGTCCCGCAACCCGCGCCCGTTTCTGGATCATGGCGACGGCATCTATCTGATTGATGAGACCGGCAAACGCTATATCGACGGATCGTCTGGTGCGATGGTGTCCAACATTGGCCATTCCAACCCCCGTGTTCTGGCCAAGATCAAAGCCCAGATGGACAAGGCCACCTTTGGGTATCGGCTGCATTTCCGCACCCATCCGTCCGAGGATCTGGCCGCCAAGACCGTGGCCATGACGCCAGAGGGGCTGGACCGGGTGTTCTTTGTCTCTGGCGGGTCCGAAGCGGTCGAAAGCGCGGTGAAACTGGCCCGGCAATATGCGCTGACCCAGGGGCAGGAGACGCGATACAAGGTGATATCGCGGTTCCCCTCCTATCATGGTTGTACCTTTGGAGCGCTGGATCTGACCGGTTATGACCCGCTGCGCGAACCCTTTGCTCCGATGCTGGAAGGGATGCCCAAGATCGACGCCCCGGCTACTTATTTGGACCGTGACAACCTGAGCGAAGAAGACCGCGGTCTGAAATATGCCAACCTGCTGCGCGACAAGATCCTGGAGGAGGGGGCTGAAAACGTTCTGGCCTTTGTGATGGAGCCGGTGGGCGGCGCGTCAACCGGGGCGCTTGTGGCGCCGGACAGCTACTATGGCCGCATCCGCGAGATCTGCGATGAATTCGGGGTGCTGCTGATCTATGACGAGGTGATGACCGGGGCCGGTCGCACCGGTAAATTCTTGGCTGCTGAACATTGGGGCATCACCCCTGATATCGTCGCCATGTCCAAAGGGTTCGGTGCGGGATATGCACCGCTGGGAGCGGTGGTTGCCCAGGCACGGCTGGTCGAACCGGTGCTGGATGCCGGTGGATTTCTGCATGGGTTTACCTATGCCGGCAATCCATTGGCCTGTTCCGCCGGATTGGCGGTGCTGGAAGAGATGGAAGACCAGGGCCTGATCGACAATGCCGCCCGCATGGGCGAGGTGCTGATGGGCGAACTACGCGCGCTGATGGAACGTTATCCCTTTATCGGCGATGTGCGCGGCAAAGGGCTGTTGACGGCCTTTGAATTCGTCGCCGACCGCAACACGATGGAACCGCTGGACCCGAGTTTGAACGCCTATGACCGGCTGGTCGAACTGGCCTATGAACGGGGGCTGATCATCTATTCGCGCCGCACCCGGGGCGGGACCGCAGGCGATCACTTTCTGATCGCGCCACCACTGATCATCACCCCGGACCAGATTGCCGAAATGATGGTGATCCTGCGCGACGCTCTGGACGCATTTGCGTTCGAAACTGGCCTGCCGGTGGGAAAGGCTGCGGCATGAAGCTTCCGGACAAACGATGCAGTATTGAATCTGCGATTTCACGAATCCGGGACGGGTCCACGGTGATGGTGGGTGGCTTTGGTGTGCCGGGCACGCCGATGACGCTGATCCGGGCGCTGGTCGAGCATGGCGCGCGCGATCTGACGCTGATCAAGAATGATGCCAATGAACCGGATCTGGGCATCGACCATCTTCTGCAAAGCGGCCAGGTGTCGCGGCTGATCACCACCCATCTGGGGCTGAATAGCCATGCCATTGCGCTGATGAACGAAGGGCGCATTCAGGTTGAATTCAACGCACAGGGCATTTTGGCCGAACGTATCCGCGCCGGGGGCGCGGGGATTGGTGCCGTGCTGAGCGATATCGGCATCGGCACCGAGCTGGCCGAAGGAAAACAAGTGGTCGAGGTGGCAGGCAAGCCGCATCTGCTGGAAACCGCCCTGCGCGCTGATGTGGCGCTGATCCATGCGGATCAGGCCGACACGTTTGGCAATTTGACCTATGCCGCCACCGCGCAGAATTTCAACCCGTTGATGGCCATGGCCGCGGATGGCGTGATTGCCGAGGCGGAAACCGTGCTTTTGCCCGGCGGTTTGGATGCCAACCAGATCCACACCACCGGGGTATTTGTTGATTACCTTGTCGAACTGACTGATCTGTCTGAGGAATACGCCGTTGTCCAACGCTAGAGACCGGATGATCGCCCGTGCTGCACGCGAAATTGCCCCGGGGATGGTGGTCAATCTGGGGATTGGCCTGCCGACGCGGGTGATCAATCACCTGCCTGCCGATTTCCCGGTGTGTCTGCACACCGAAAACGGCATGACTGGTATCGGACCGACCCTGGCCGCCGACCACGCCGACCGCAATCTGATCGATGCAGGCGGTGCCTATGTGTCGACAGTTCCGGGGTCGGCGTTCTTTGACAGCGCCACAAGCTTTGCCATGGTGCGGTCGGGGCGGTTGGACCTGACCATGCTGGGCGCGTTCGAGGTGGGGGCCAATGGCGATCTGGCCAACTGGAAGATTCCCGGCAAATTCAGCCCCGGCGTCGGCGGCGGCATCGAGCTGGCGCAAAAGGCGCGCCGGGTGATGGTGCTGACCACCCATACCGACCGCGCCGGAAACCCCAAGCTCAAGGCCGCATGTGAACTGCCGCTGACCGCGCGTGGATGCGTGGCGCGGGTGTTTACCGAAATGGCGGTGATCGACATCACGCCTCAGGGCTATGCGCTGATCGAAATCGCCGACGGCGTGGATGTTCAGGACGTGATCGCCGCAACCGGGGCACCGCTGCATCTGCCCGACACGGCCCTGCCAACTTTCTGAGGGATCTCATGCAAGACGATCTGAACACCAACCTGTGTAACGCCGTGGATGCGGCCTTTGACCAGCAGGTGCAGTTTCTCTCTGACCTGACGGCGCATCCGTCGACCCGGGGAAACGAACAATCCGCGCAGGCTTTCATGGCAACGGCGCTGAGCGAGCGGGGGTACGAATTGGACCGCTGGCAGATCGACGTGGCCGAGATCAGCCATCTTCCCGGGTTCTCTCCGGTGATCGGTGACTATGAGGACGCGGTGAATGTGGTCGGTACCCATCGGTCCCGGACTCAGTCAGGCCGGTCGCTGATCCTGAACGGTCACATCGACGTCGTGCCCGCCGGGCCGCTGGACATGTGGGACAGCCCGCCGTTTGAACCGCGGGTCGAAGACGGTTGGCTGTATGGCCGGGGCGGTGGCGACATGAAGGCGGGGTTGGCATCGAACCTTTTTGCGCTGGATGCGCTGGCGGCCTGTGGGCTGGCCCCGGGAGGCGATGTGTTTTTCCAATCCGTGGTCGAAGAGGAATGCACCGGCAATGGCGCGCTGGCCTGTCTGGCGCGCGGTTATGCTGCCGATGCGGCGCTGATCCCAGAGCCGTTTTCCGAACATCTGGTCACCGCCCAGCTAGGGGTGATCTGGTTCCAGGTGCACCTGCGTGGCCGCCCGACCCATGTTGCCTATGCCGGCAGCGGCGCCAATGCGATCGAGGCGGCCTTTCCCCTGATCCGTGCGCTGCACGAGATGGAACACCGCTGGAACGCCGCCGAACACCGCCCCGCCGACTATGCCCATATGGACCACGCGCTGAATCTGAATCTGGGCAAGATCGAAGGCGGCGACTGGACCAGCTCGGTTCCGGCGTGGGCGGTATTTGACGTGCGTATGGCGATCTTTCCGGGCCAATCCATCGAGGCGGCCAAGACCGAGATCGAACAGGTCATTCTGGACGCGGCGCGCGACAATGACTTTCTGCGCAATTCCCTGCCCGAGATCGTCTATCACGGATTCCATGCCGAAGGTTATGCGCTGTCACAGGACAGTTCGGCCAAGGCGCAATCCGCCATCGCGGCGCTGGATCAGGCGCATCAGACCGCAACGGGCGAGGCATTGGTGCGCGAGGCAATCACCGCCACCACCGATGCGCGGTTCTTTGGACTTTATGCCGATACGCCCGCGCTGGTCTATGGTCCCCGCGCCGAGGCCATTCACGGGTTCAACGAACGGGTTGAACTGGAGAGCATGCGCCGGGTGACCAAGGCCACGGCGATGTTCATCGCCGATTGGTGCGGCGTTGAAACCATTTAAAGGAATACCAATGCGCCAAGCCGTCATTGTCTCGACTGCCCGTACCCCAATGGCCAAGGCCTATCGCGGTGCGTTCAACAACCTCGAAGTGCCCAGCCTGGCCGCCCCTGCTGTGCGCGCGGCCATTGACCGCGCCGGGATCGACGGGAGTGCGATCGAAGAGATCGTCTTTGGGTCGGCCCTGACACAGGGTTCGGCAGGGATCAACGTGGCCCGCCACATTGCCCAGGCGGCGGGGTTACCTGACAGCGTGGCAGGGGCCACGGTGGACCGCCAATGCGCCTCGGGCCTGAACGCCATCGCCATTGCCACGCATATGGTGCAGGGCGACGGGGTTGAGGTGGCGCTGGCGGGCGGGGTCGACAGTATCTCGCTGGTGCAGAACGCGCAGTGGAACGGCCACCGCTATCGCGATCCGACCGTAGCGGATGCCTATTACATGGCGATGCTGGACACCGCCGAAGTGGTGGCAGACCGCTATGGCGTCAGCCGCGCGGCCCAGGATGCCTATGCGCTGCGCAGCCAACAGCGCACCGCCCGGGCGCAGGAACAGGGGCTGTCTGCCAAAGAAATCGTGCCGGTCGAGGCGGTCAAACTGGTCACTGACAAGGCCACCGGCGACACATACGAACAGCAGGTACGGCTGACACAGGACGAATGCAATCGCCCAGGGACCACAGCCCAAGGGTTGGCGGCGCTGACACCGGTGCGTGGTGACGGCAAAACCGTGACCGCTGGCAATGCCAGCCAGCTGTCGGATGGCGCTGCGGCGCTGGTGGTGATGGAAGCCGCAGAGGCCGCCCGCCGCGGGCTGGAACCGCTGGGGGCGCTGCGTGGATTTGCGGTTGCCGGAGTCGCGCCCGACGAAATGGGCATCGGCCCCGTGGTCGCCGTCCCGCGCCTGTTGCAGCGTGCGGGGCTGGGTGTGGCGGACATTGACCTGTGGGAGATCAACGAAGCCTTTGCCGCGCAACTGCTTTATTGCCGCGATCATCTGGACATCCCCGACGACCGGCTGAATGTGAACGGCGGCGCGATTTCCATTGGCCATCCCTACGGTATGTCCGGCGCGCGTATGGTCGGCCATGTCCTGCTAGAAGGGCAGCGCCGCAAGGCGAAATGGGCCGTCGTCTCTATGTGTGTCGGCGGCGGCCAGGGAGCCGCCGGGCTGGTCGAAATATTCTGAGGAGGTCATCATGCCTGTGCTTTCATCCGATCAGGTCTCATCGTTGCTGGCGCTGCGCCACGACCTGCACCGTCGCCCCGAGGTGTCGGGCCAAGAGCAGGAAACTGCCGCGCGTATCACCGCCGAGCTGACGCTGCTGGGGGCGGATCGCCTGTGGCAGGGGCTGGGTGGGCATGGTGTCGCCGCCGAGTTCACCGGCGCAGGCGAGGGGCCGACCGTCCTGTTGCGCTGTGAGCTGGACGGGTTGCCGATCCGCGAGATTTCCAATCTGCCCTACCAGTCAGAGATCGAAGGCAGGGGGCATCTATGCGGTCATGACGGCCATATGGTGTCATTGCTGGGGGTTGCGATGGGGCTGGCCCGGCGGCCTGCCCGGGGACGGGTGATCCTGCTGTTCCAACCGGCCGAAGAAACCGGGGCCGGGGCGCAGGCGGTGATCGAGGATCCCCGCTGGCCGGAGATCCGCCCAGATTATGCTTTTGCCTATCACAATGTGCCGGGCCGCCCGTTGGGCGAAATCGGACTGCGCCCGGGGCCGGGCAATTGTGCCTCACGCGGGATGCAGATCACAATGGAGGGCAAAAGCTCGCATGCGGCCTTGCCCGAGGATGGGGTGTCGCCCGGTCCAGCCATGGCAGCGCTGATGACGTCGCTGCCGGGGCTCAGTCAGGGGCAGATCGGCGACCAGGATTTCGCGCTGGCGACCCTGACCCACGCGATGCTGGGAGAGCCGACATTCGGCATCGCCCCGGCCGACGGAGAGCTTCGGGTGACGCTGCGGTCGATGACCAACGAACGTATGGACCGCATGATGGCGGACGCTATGGCGCGGGTCGACCGTGTCACTTCCGGGCTATCCGTCAATGTACAGTGGCATGATGTATTCCGCTCGGTGGTCAATGACCCCGAGGCCACAGCGATGGCCCGTACGGTCGCCAGTGTGCTGGGGCTGGCTGTGACCGACATGGAGATCCCGATGCGCTGGTCCGAAGATTTTGGCCGGATTGGCGACGATGGGGCGCAAGCAGCGCTGTTGTATGTGGGATCGGGTGTGGATCACCCCCAGCTGCACAACCCGGATTATGATTTCCCCGATGCGCTGGTGCCGGTGGTAACGGATCTGTTCTGTGCCCTGATTGACCAGCTGCTGGGCAGGGCCGTGGTGTGAGCATGCCCGATCACGGTGTCCCTTCGTGGTGTACCATCCACCGCAATCGCATTTCGCGGAATCTGGAGCTGGCGCTGGGGCTGCTGCCCGCAGGCCGTCGGTTCTGTGCTGTGCTCAAGGCGGATGCCTATGGGCATGGCATAGGTCAGGTGGTGCCGCTGGTGCAGGAACAGGGGGTCACCTGCATCGGCATCACCTCAAACGCCGAGGCCCGCGCGGTGCGGGACATGGGGTTTGACGGCGCGCTGATGCGTCTGCGGGCGGCCACCCCGCAGGAAATTCGCGCCGGTCAATCGGACCGGATCGAGGAACAGGTGGCCTCGGTTGCGATGGCCCAACAGATGCGCGCGGATCTGGACGCGGGACACCACCATGCCCCGGTGCATCTGGCTCTGAACGCGGCGGGCATGTCGCGCGACGCGCTGGAAATCGCTACCCCCGCCGGACAGGATGCCTGTGGCAGGATTCTGGAAATCATGGGGTCGGAAGTTGCCGGGATCTGTACCCATTTTCCGTCCAATGAGCCGCCGGAGTTGCAGCAAAGCGCAGCCGTGTTTCAGCAGCAGGTGGGTTGGGTGATCGACAACAGCGGCCTATCCCGCGCGGATGTGGTGGTGCATGCGGGCAGCTCGTTGACCCTGGTATCCGGGGTGCAGATCGATACGGATATGTATCGCTGTGGTGCGATCCTTTATGGCATCCTGAGGCCCGATCTGGGGTTCTGCAGCACCATGGACCTGGAGGCCCAGGTGGTCAGCCTTCAGCGGTATCCCGGCGGATCCAGCGTGGGTTATGACCGCGCCGGGCGTTTGGGGCAACCGCGTCTGCTTGCCTGCATCTCGATCGGCTATCAGAATGGCTTTCGGCGCCTGTCCGATGGGCAATCCGTGGTTTCCATCCGCAACGGCCTGGCGCCAGTCATTGGCAAAGTGTCGATGAATGCCATCGTCGCCGATGTCACCGATATCGAAGATGTCCGGATCGGTGACAGTGTCACCGTTATCGGTGGCCAAGGGCGCGCCCAGATCGCGCCGCCCCTGGCCGAAAGTCAGTTCCGCACGATCATGGCCGATCTTTACACCGATTGGGGGCAGCGCAATCACCGGGTCTACTGTTAAGGCTTTGGTGTACAGGTCGGGTTTTGAACGTGCTTCCCCTTACCCCTGACGGACTTATCCAACGGCCTGGGTGATGTGAGCGATACCTGAACCGCTATTCTTGTCTGGCGACAGGGTAGGGGATCCTCGCATTTCCTCCAAAATCTTTTCTCGGAAGACTTCGGTCGACGTTTTCCACCCAAGACATTTGCGGGGAAACCAACATCTGGCCCGGCAATTGGTGTTTTCGACGATGTCTTTTTGCCAAGGGCTGGAGGGATCACAGAACCAGGTTTGCGTCCAGATAGCGGCCAACTGACAAACTCAGTACCGCGATCGAAGTGATGGATCGACGAGCAACGAGGGGAAGGTCTTTGATGGTTTTCATGATCCTTCCCATCACAGGTTTCGTGCGCGCCGCTCCGCAATCATCAGTTGCGCGGCGTTCACGCAGGTTTAGCTCCCTGTGCTCCATTTTCCATTCTCCTTACTTTCCAGCAAGATAGGGGATTTGTCGCAACGGGGTTTAGAATGCCCCCCCTGTGCGACCCAGATACGCGTAATCTATCTTATGTTAATAAATCTGATTTCCTTCGAAAGGGGATGGCCAACCTGACGTCCATCCTTAGCTGTTGGAAACCGCTAGAATGAACCCCATCGCAATCGCTGTGGAAACCGCGCGTGCCGTGTTTGCGGCACACAGTCCGGACCCTGGGTTTCCGTAAAACTCTCTACAAAACGTTCAGAAAGATCCAGCACCACAGCGGTTTCCCCTGAGGTTTTCCCAAAAGCAGCTTGTTGAAGCATATCCTTCTCGCGATTGGTTATGCGTGACATGTCAGCACTCGGCGAAAAGTCAAATGGCTCAATCACTACATTCTGCAGCAAACCGGCAAATTTGGCTATGTCAGCGAGACTAATTTTGAGGATCATACCTCGTAATTTCGCATGAGGTCCGGCACAATAGAAACCCGCATCTTTTCTCCACTGTCACCCTCTTTTGGCACTGTAATACCTCGGTGCAAGACAAAAAATCTGATCACTGCACCAGCATATTTCTGAACGCCTGTCACTCCACCCCTCCCACGCCTAGCATTGACACCGCGTCAACCTGACAATTCAATCAGAAACAAAACGGCCGGATCCTCTGAAATGCCGGTCCTAAACCGCGCTCGCAGCGATCGACCAAAGTGAGCCCAGAGGTCCCGAATTGCCACTTTGCAGTGGAGATCTGCTATGCTTGAGGTGGCCAGGGGCGACAAACCCCGACCTGACACTGCGATGAATCGGCCAATCTACTCAGATGCGTTTTGCATTGTGCCTTTGCCATCGACCCTGGGCGATAATTGCGCGGACGGGGTCTGATTGCCAATCGTGCCTCGCAAAGACCCGGCTCATCGAACCAACTGTTCTGTCGGCAACCACAACGCACAAAGTCCGATCAGAACCTCCCAGCGTGTTCATGAAGACAGATGACCAAGCTTTGTCAGAGATCAGACGTTTCTCAAGCTCTGAATACGTCGTCTATGCTGATGTCTGACACAGACGTTTTTCCGGCCAATGCCATAGTTGTCTTCAGTTCCTGCTCAAGGATGTTCAACAAGGCGGCAACGCCTTCCTGACCCATTGCGCCCAACGCATAGACCATGGCGCGGCCAAGAAGGACCCCTGACGCGCCAAGAGCTCGTGCGCGAAATATGTCCATTCCAGTGCGCACACCGGAATCCATCAACAACTCCATCCTGTCACCCACAGCATCTGCGATTTCTGGTAACAACGAGATTGAGCTTGCGGCCCCATCCAATTGGCGCCCCCCGTGGTTTGAGACGATGATCGTTTCAATGCCCATCCCCGCCGCAAGACGCGCGTCTGCGACATCCATGACACCTTTCAACACAATCGGTCCGCCCCATTCTTTGCGGATCCATTCGATGTCGTCCCAATCCAGCGCCGGATCGACCATTTCCTTGGCCCAGGCAAGAAGGCTGCTCAGATCGTCCACGCCCTTTGCATGGCCAATCACATTGCCAAAGCCCTTGTAGGGCGTTTTTGCCATTTCGAGCGCCCAACGCGGTTTGGTCGCTATGTTGAGCATGTTCTTTAGATTTGGGCGGATCGACAGCTGGTTTTTCACATCCTTATGGCGTTGTCCAAGCATCGCCAGGTCCATCGTCACCACCAGATGTGAACATCCGGCAGCCTTGGCGCGGTGGATAAGATCGCGGACAAATTCGCGATCTTTGACCACGTAAAGCTGAAACCAGAACGGCGTGCCTGTCGCCTCTTTGACCTGTTCGATCGAGCAAATAGACATCGTCGACAATATGAAGGGAACGCCAAAGTCACGCGCCGCTTTTGCGACCTTGATCTCGCCCCCGGCGTTTTGGATGCCAAGCATGCCAACAGGGGCAAAGGCAACGGGCAACTGGGCCGCCGCGCCGGTCATTCTGGTGCGGGTATCGATATCCGTGACGTCAATTCCCACGCGTTGACGAATGTTGACATTGCCAAAATCGGCTTCGTTTTTTCTGAATGTTGTTTCCGAATACGACCCTGATTCCGCATAGTCATAGAACATTTTCGGGACCCGGCGTTGATAGAGCGCACGGAAATCTTCAACACATGTGATGGTTGGCATTGCCCGGCCTCCTTACGCCATTCCGACCTGAACCTGATTTGGTCGCATATCATCTGGTCGAGACATCAGAATTTCGGTCAGATCAGCCTTTAGGGACGCATAGACCGGATCATCAATAACGTTCCGCAACTCATGGGGATCGTTTTCAAGGTCGTACATTTCGCCAGCGCCTGACTTCAGATCGATTGTCAGTTTGGCCGTCTTGCTGCGGACGGTTCGCAGGGACAGGCCGACACCGACGCGACCGGGCAGAAGCTCCCATTCGCTCATGGCCGCGTCGCGCGTTCCGTCACCCGAAATGACATCATGCATGGATCGTCCGTGGATCTCCATCAGGCTGTCCGCTCCGGCCCAGTCCATAAATGTTGCGCCAAAGTCCAATGTCGAAAGGGGTTCAGAGCTGACTTTACCTGCTGGTACATCCGGCCCTTTCACGATGGCACGGACATTCAGCAGGCCCTCGAACGGCATCGGCCCCTTCAGCACCAAACCGTGATCCCCCAGCCAATCGCCATGGTCCGCAGTGTAGACAATGTAGGTGTTGTCGGCCAATCCTTGCGCCTCCAATTCGGTGATGATGCGGCCAACGGAATGGTCGATCAAAGAGAGCTGGCCATAGGTGTTGGCGATCACCTCACGCAGGTGCTCATCCGAGATTTCGGGATAGCGTGAATAGCTTGTGCGGATCTCTGCGCCTTTACCCTCGATCTTTGTTTCAACCGCGGCCTGGTGCCACCAAGGTCGACCCTCGAAATCACGCGTTCGATGTTCTGGTAAATCGACGTCTTCAGGTCGATGCAAGGAAGCCCATGGTTCAGGGCAATCAAACGGGTGGTGTGGATCAGGGAACGACACCCACATGCAAAACGGCTTGTCATGATCCTGTTTGATGAAATCAATTGCGCGGTCCGCAATCCAAGTGGAGTTATGCCACGCCACAGGGAGCTTTGATGACCATACCTGAGGCGCGCCATTGTGGTCACGATGGCTTTCCCAAAGCAGTTTGTTTTTTTGCGCACCCCGACCATCCCCATAATACCATTCCTCATAAGCCAGACCGGCAGGAGGTTTCTCGGGCAGCCACCAGTTGTGCCCGATGTGAACAAGCTCGGCATGATCGAACCCCATATAGGGACCACGCCATCCCGCGGGCACTTTGGTTGAACCGGGAATGGATTCTACCGTGTCGCTGTCACCGTAGGTGTGATAGGTCGCAAAATGCGCTTTCCCGATCTTTGCGGTGTGATATCCGGCAGCAGACAACGACGCCGCAAACCCTTTTTCACCCAGCTCAGGATCCAGATCGATCCCGTTGTCATGCACGCCATGGGTGCGCGGCAACAAACCAGTCAGGATAGAAGCCCTTGCAGGCTGACAGACAACGCAAGGCGTCACGACCGTTTCAAGGCTGGTGCCCTCAGCGGCAAGCATGTCCAGATGTGGCGTATAGACGTTGCGCCCGCGAAACCCATAGCAATCGCCACGCTGTTGGTCCGAAGTGATGAAAAGAATGTTTGGGCGGGTCATTTTTTGTCTGCCTTTGGCTTGCGTAGAGATATGAAGAGTACGCCCACGGCGCACAGGATGAACGCCGCCGCGAGTGGGCTTTTGAGAAGAAACAAGGGATCGCCGCCTGTCGCCGAAAACGCCTGACGCGCGGTTTCTTCGATGCGCCCCCCCAACACGAACCCAATGACGAACGGGAGCGGCGAGATCGCAAAGCGCATCATGAAATAACCCAGTATCCCGAATGCAAAGGCGAACCAGATCGCGCTCATCGAGGTTTCCTGAACATAAAGAGATGCGAGTGTAAGAAGCAGAACGACGGGCAACAGATATTGCTTCGGGATGCGAACAAGGGCACCAAGAAACCGCATGAGAAACCCGCCGATTGTCCAGTTCAGAAGGTTGGCCAGGATCATGGTGGTGAAAAGCCCGAAGGCGATCACGAGTTCAGGGTTCAAATCTGTCGAGAACTTGAAAACTGCTGGGCCTGGGTTGAACCCCCCAATGGACTCTGCTGCCAGGATCAGAAATACGGCCGCCGTGTTGCCGGGAATGCCAAGCGACAGAACCGGAATGAGGTTCGCCCCCGAAACCGAAGAATTTGCGGCTTCTGTCGCGGCAATACCTTCGGGCGCACCCTGCCCAAACTCTGGGTCCTCAGGCTTTTTATTTTTTGCGTGGAACCGTTTGCCGGTCGCATATCCAATCGTCGCTGCAAGCGTCGATCCCACACCGGGCAGTGCGCCGATTGTGGTGCCAATAAGTGCTGACCGGCCGATATAAGGAAGGATCCGCCGAATGTCGGCCCAGTGGAGGCGCTGGTCGCCTGTGTCCTTGGCAACTTCAATCGCTCCTTTGCGGCGCGTTTGGTTCCACAGGTTTTCAAGCTCGCTGAAAATGGCCCCGATGACCAGCACACCAATCACCGCTGCGGTGATGGGAATCCCGTCGGAAAGTGCCGAACTGCCAAAGCTTAGGCGGGGATAAAAATCATCACCGGTTCCGATATATACCGCCAGAAGACCAAGCCCGCAGCTCAAAAGCCCTTTGGCAGCGGATCCACCGACGACCGCTGCGATGAAACTAAGCGATAGGATCAAAAGCGCAGTTTTTTCGGGAAGGTCCAAATAGGATTCAACAAGGATCGCCAGAAACGGGGCACAGACAATCAGAACAATGTCCGAAAACGTATCCCCCGAAACAGACGAGAAATGGGAAATCTTGAGCGCCTTTCGGGCTTTTCCCGATTGCGCCATTGGATAACCATCAAGCGTGGTCATAAAGGCGTCGGGCGTGCCGGGGGTGTTAAATAAAATCGCAGGAACCGCGCCCCCGACTGTTGATCCTTTCATGACCCCGATCAGAAACCCCATCACGGGCAAAAGCGCATCGGACGTGAAGCCAAATACAGAAATGAGGATCGGTAAGGAAATGGCCATCGCAATGACCCCGCCCAATCCGGGGGTTGCGCCAACGACGATCCCAAGAACCAGACCGAACGCGACCATCATGACGGTGATGGAAATCGAAACGCCAAGGAAAGAGAATGCCTCGGGTCCCTGAAAAACCGCCAGGATACCAAGCCAGATGTAGTCAAGAGTGCCCACGTCAACCATCAGACATCTCCATTTGGTGGCAGCAGCACATCATCAAATGGCAAGTCATAGAGCACGATGATCCCAGCGACGGCCGCAAGCGCGATCAACGCTGCGCGCCATGTCAGTCGCTGTTCCACAAACGAGGTCATGGCAAAGACCATGAACCCGCCGCCCATTACGAAACCTGTATATTTCCACGGTATGGTGTCGCGCAGAAGTCTGTAATCTTCGCCGCCAAACAGGTTGGCCGCGACGGGTCCCGCCCATCGCATCACAACAATCCCGATGACTCCGAACAGGGTGATGGCACCAATATAGATCACGTTGTTGCGAGAGGGGCGGTCGTTTTCGCCACCACGTTCAAGCAGCAGCAACAGGCCTGAAATCAGGATAAACGCAGCGGCCAATGTCGGAGCGAGGCTGTCGCCCACGACATATTGTCCGCGGGACCGTTCAACCAACCCGGTGTCGGTGTCCAAAGGGATCCAGACGAAGGCAAGGATCAAAGCGAAGGCAATACAGCCCACACCCAGTGCCTTGGTGGCAGAGAGCTTTCGCATATCGGTCTCGCAAATAGGGTGAGAATGTCGGGCAGTGCGCACGCCGCCCGCTCTTCGTTTCCAGGCTTACTCGGACGCCGCAGCGATAAGTGCGCCGGAAGAATCGAAGTCCTTCTGAACAGCGTCTTCAAGCTCGGCTCCCGAGATAACAACCGGGCCGCCAAACCCTTTCGTGATGAAAGCGTTGGCCTTGCCGCCTTGCGTCGTTACGACTTTGCCGATTGCCGCCGCAATGGCATCTCGTGCCGCCGGGTCCATGTTGGGCGGGCCTGCAAAAATGAACGAGATTTCGCTAACAAACTCAACGCCATACTCGGACAGAAGCGGGGCGTCTGGCGAGTTTTGCAGCGGTTCGCTGCGCGCCGACGCCAATTCCACCATATCGCCTGCGGCAACTGCTTTCGCCTGTATGCCCGCGCCAAAACCAACATCCATGTCGCCTGCATTCAGGCCATTCATGACGGCTTTACCGCCTTTGACCGAAATAATATTGAAATTGACGCCGTTTTCCTTGCCCGCGATGTAAGCGATATCGCCCAGCATGCCGGTCATGACACCAAAACGAATGTCCTGACCACTCTTGGCGGCTTCAATCACATCACCCATCGTCTTCCAGCCTTTCGAAGCCAGCGCGACAACGCCCATCTGGGTTCCGGCAGTGGTGGTGATCGGCGTTACGTCTTGGGGGGTGCCGGCTTTTGCGGCCGCCATGTTGTAGCCAAGCGTTTCAGACACGATGATGGCGATTGCGGTGCCGTCAGCTGGCTCCTCCTTCAGCGCGTTCACTGCGTTCAAACCACCTTTGCCCGTTACTTGTTCCGGGATGATTTTCCAACCGTGCAGGTCTTCGAGCTCTTCGGCGATCAGCCTGGCCTGAGTATCGGCACCTCCACCAGCCGCAAATGAGATAATCATCTTGATGGGACCTGGTGGGGTCCAATCCTCTGCAAATACGGTCGTAGATGTCCCGAGAATCGCAGCAGCGACCACCGCAGATTTGAGCAACGTCTTCATGTTTTCCTCCCTGAAACACATGTCTGTTGACGTCACTTGTTCTATAATAAGGTGGAAAAGTCAACGAACAAGTTGACATTTCCACCAAAACACCTGAATCTCTTTTCATCAAAGAGGATATCCGACGATGACAAAATCCGCAGCAGAGGCGATTGCCAAAGGACTGCATATTCCTTTTCAGATTGCGCAGTTGCACTCTGCTTTAAGCACCCAGGCAAAAGCGATCATTTCTCGGCACGGCGACCTGAATCTTGCGCAGTGGCGCATCGTTCGGCTGGTCGCGCTTGATATTGCGAACACCACCACTGCGGTGCGCAAAGGTGCGGGCATCGATAAAAGTCAGTTCAGCAAAATGCTCGGCGTCCTTGAAGACAAGGGATACCTCAAACTGCGCCCGTTTGAAGAAGACAAGCGCCAGCATCTTATCGAATTGACGGAAAAAGGCCGGACCTCTCATGATCGCCTGGGCCCTGTTTTGGAAGCCAGACAAGAACACCTGGTAAGTGCGCTTACGGCGGACGAACAAGCAACCGTACTGAAAGCGATCAAGCTGCTTTCAGAAGCCGCCCAAAAGACCGATTTCCCCGACCCATATGTGATTCCAGAAGATGAATAAGAAATGAAAAATACTCCCAATCTTTTGGTGATCCTTTCGGATCAGCACCAAGCACGCGCCATGTCCTGTGAGAACCATCCGGTGGTGCAGACACCGAATTTGGATGCGCTTGCCGCGCGCGGAACGCGGTTCACGAACGCCTACACGCCCTCTCCGATCTGCGTGCCCGCCCGCGCGGCATTTGCAACCGGGCGACCGGTGCACGAGATTGGCAATTGGGACAACGCGATGCCTTATCAGGGAACACCACGTGGATGGGGGCATGCCTTGCAGGACAAAGGGGTGCGCGTGGAGTCCATTGGGAAACTACACTATCGACAGATCGACGATGACGCTGGATTTGACGTTCAACACATCCCGATGCATGTCGCCGATGGTGTTGGCATGGTTTGGGGCTCGATCCGTCGTGAAGATGAACGCATCTTCAACAAAGATGTTCGCATGATGGGGAACACGATCGGGCCGGGGGAAAGCAGCTATACCAGATATGATCGCAGCGTCACCGACCGGACCTGTGATTGGTTATCCGACACTCAGCACAGCACCGCCCCTTGGTGCCTTTATGTGGGTCTCGTGGCCCCGCATCACCCTTTGATCTCACCTCAGGAGTTCTACGACCTCTATCCTCTGGACGGGCTTCCCCCAGATAAACTACGCCTTCGCGACGGATATGCCCAACATCCGTGGATCGAAAAGGTCGCCACAGCGATGGTCGCAGAAGATGGTTGGAAGGACGAGGAAGAACGACGTATCGCAATCGCCGCGTATTACGGTCTGACCAGTTATATGGACCACAATGTCGGGCGGATTATCCAGGCGCTGAAGGACAGTGGGCGCTTTGATGACACCACGGTCATCTACTCAAGCGACCACGGAGAGAACCTTGGCGTCCGTGATCTGTGGGGCAAGATGAACATGTATGAAGAATCCGCGGCGATCCCGTTGATTGTTGCTCCCGCGCCGGATCTGAAAACAAACCCTCGGCCAACCAGCGCGACCACAACAAGCCTGCTGGACATCTCGGAAACGATCATCGACCACTTTGGTGCAGAACTTCCGGGTGATCGACCCGGGCAATCGCTTTATGATCTTGCCGCGTCCAAGGACGACCCCAACCGTGCTGTGCTCAGCGAATACCATGCGATCGGGTCGGTCTCTGCGTCTTTCATGCTTCGAAAGGGCGACCTGAAACTGATTGAATATGTTGGGTTCGCGCCGGAGTTGTTTAATCTGGCCGAAGACCCCGAAGAACTGACCAATCAGGCCCAGAATCCTGCCTATGCAGATGATCTGGCCAGAATGCAAAACGAACTTCGTCAGATTTGCGATCCCGAAGCCGTCAATGTGCAAGCGTTCAAAGATCAGGACGCGCTGATTGAGGCTTATGGCGGGCAAGAGATCGCCTCGAAACTTGGCGCGCCCTCAGCTACCCCGCCTCCTTCCACTTAGGCGGTGACTGGTTTCAACTCAACGCAAGGATCCGCCATGATGCAGGATGATACTTCTTTGGCACTATCGGAGCTGTGGGATTTACTGGATGACACCCGGTCGACGGGTTATTGCGCAAAATAAATGCACTGGCGTGACAAAGCCCAACTGAAGCAATCCACTAACCTCTTGAACATCATGAACACGGGCAACTTGGCCCCCACCGTCTTTGAAACGCAACGACACCTTGTTTTGCCCTGGCCCAAAAGAACCGTTTTTAGCATGAACACCCTGAAATCCAATGCACTTCACCTGGCCTTGATCCTGGGAACCGCGCTGTCTGGTGCCTTTGCGGCGTTCGCGATGGGATGGCCAATTCCCTTCCTTCTGGGAAGCCTCGTGGCAACTGCAATTCTGGCGTTAACGTTGGTCGCGCGCACGAACAAACCAGTTTTCTTTCCCAGACCCCTGCGGGAAGTGTTCATTGCCGTGATCGGCACGATGATTGGCACAACCTTCACGCCGGACGTGTTGGCGATGGCACCAACCCTGGCCATCACCCTGTGCGCCATGTTGATCTTTGTCGTCCTTGCGCAGACGTCAAACTACGTCATTTTTCATCACTTGGGTGGCTATGATCAGCCCACCGCATTCTATGCGGCCATGCCGGGGGGGCTTATCGAGGCCGTGGAAATGGGGGCCAAAGCGGGCGGTGATGTCGAAACGCTGAGCATCCAGCATTTTGTGCGCATTGTTCTGGTGATCCTCGTCGTTCCCATGCTTTTTCTTGTGGTGGCAGGAGAGTCCGTCGGTAGCGCAGCAAACCAGACCCTTGAAAAGGGCCCTTCCGATTGGCGGGATTGGGCAACGGTGGTTGCCATTGCCCCAGTTGGACTTTTGATCGGCAAACTCTCCCGCTTGCCAGCGGCGCCATTGCTTGGTCCCCTGGTGCTGACGGCGACCCTTCAGTCCACAGGGGCGATTGATCTGGGCGGACCTCCGACACTTCTCAATCTGGCCCAGTTGGTCGTCGGCGCAAGCCTCGGGGCTCAGTTTGCCAGGACAACACCTCGGCATTTGGTCTCCGCTCTCGCACTTGGCATGGTTTCGGTTTTGGTGACGCTGGCGATTGCGTCCGGGCTTGCGCTGCTGCTTGAACCTTTCGTCCCCCTGTCATTCCAGACCTTGCTGGTCAGCTTTGCACCCGGCGGGGTCACCGAAATGAGCCTCATCGCATTAAGCCTTGGTGTCAGTCCCGTCCTTGTCTCTATCCATCATCTTTTCCGTATTTTGTTCACAGTGGGCATGGCCGGGTTGCTGTTCAAGCGACTTGGCAAGCGCTCACCCGGATCCTAAGTTCACCCAATGCATGCCGAGCCCCAAAATAAGAGTTGTTGCAGCCCCTCGCGGAGTACAGATTCCAGTGCCCCACTGGCCGCTCCGAGCGTGGCAGGACGGATGCGTGTGGCGTCCGATGCTGTACGTATCCCCGGTGGCAGGTCGTTGACTGGTACCTGTCGTCCCGAGATCCCAGACGACGGCGAAGACCCGATCCGCAACACGCGCGTGAAGCCCTTCCGCATCGGGGCCACTGCGGTCACGAACGCGCAGTTCGCCGAATTCATCGATGAAACGGGCTATACCACCGAAGCCGAGCGCTTTGGGTGGTCCTTTGTATTCTGGGCACACGTCGCGGAAAATGTCGGCCCGACAATGGGTGTGAAGGATGTCGAATGGTGGCGGCGTGTGGGGGGGGCAAATTGGCGTGATATCAACGGTCCCGGCACAATGGAGGCAGCATGGGACCCGACCCATCCGGTCGTTCATGTATCGTGGAATGATGCGCAGGCCTATGCCAAATGGGCCGGCGGCCGCCTGCCTACCGAAATCGAATGGGAACACGCAGCCCGTGGGGGACTAGGAGACGTGCGCTTCCCTTGGGGGGATCAAGAGCCAAACGATACGAGTTTCCAACCCTGTAATATTTGGCAAGGTGACTTTCCAAAGACCAATACCGTGAAGGACGGTTTTGCAGCCACAGCCCCTGCACAGTATTACGACCCGAATGGCTATGGTCTTTACAATGTCGTTGGCAATGTTTGGGAGTGGACGGCAGATGCGTATCGCGTCAAATCATTGAAGAAACACGTGCGTCAGCGGCTTTCAACGATGAAAGGCTATCGCCTGTCCAAGGGCGGGTCGTTCTTGTGTCACGCTTCATATTGCTACCGCTACAGGATCGCGGCGCGATCAGGCACCTCGCCAGACAGCACAACAACCCACCAAGGGTTTCGTATGGTCTGGCCAGACTAGGATTACCCTGTTGGATGCCGTTAGTGCAGCGCAGGCGCATAGAGCAAAGCCATCTGCCCCTTCATAATTGACGTGGAACATCTGGAACCCGCCTTCTCAGAGTTTTTGCTGCTCTCAAAAGCGCGCAAAGCGGTTGCTCGCACCCAAACCGCCAGCAATGGTTTTGTCCCGCATTGCAGGTGCGGGTTTGAACAATGGCAAGGTCAGCTTCGGTGCGGGATCAGACGTCTGTGTTGGGCACGGAGAACGGCGGTAGCGAGCCCAAACAGCGCATTGGAACCAATCCTTTTGCCGTTATGTCTGCGTTAAAATCTGGCCTGCGGTTTCTTCTTCTGACTGGATCAAGCGGTCTCTTGTTCCGCGATGTCCTTCGCTAGCTTATCGCCAAGCGCTTGCATCCTTGCGATGCGATTTTCCTTGTCAGGCACGATAATGCCACGCAGCTTTTTCTTCACCATGCCTGACATCAGCTTGCCCATGATTTTGGGTGACGTCGGAGTTGCGAATCTGATTTTGACCAATGTCCCTTCGCCCACTTGAACCAGCTCGTTGGTTTCCATCATCGTAAGGCCCATGGGCAGGTTGTATTTACCTGTCGCGTAGTCACCGTGATGCCAGTCGACAATCTGAAATGGAAAGATGTCTTCGCCGTGATAACAGTGATAGAGGGTTCCGGGTTCAATCTTGCCCTTGTTTGTATCGAACAATTCGACCTTGTTTGCGCCCAGCCATTCGGCGCGCAACTCTGGGCGGGTGCAAATGGTGAAGGCAACATCCAGCGAAACCGGCAGTGGAATGATCCACTCTTCAATGAGAAGGTTGTCTCCTGGTTCAACAAACGTGCGTTCCGTTGTGCGACGGCGCTCCCATGCGACGCGCATGTCCCGCACAACGTATTCGACCTCGCCGATGTGCTCGATTTCTTCGGTGTAGAACTCAGATCCGTCAAAATACTCAACAAGTTCCATGGACTTAAGCGCAGCACACGAAATTAATGTGTACGCCGTCAATCCGGTACGTTCCTTTACGCTATTTTTGAGAAGCCGGAACGCCGTGATCACATCCTGACCGGCCAATTCTTCGCGATCTCCAGTTTTTTGAACGATACAGTCTCCATGATGCACAACGATCTTAAGCTCCAGTGCGTCAACAGTGGAACAGGCATCGCATGGACATGAGGTGTTGATCAGCATCTTCTCTTTCGCACGGGCAAAGACGCAGTAGAGCTGTTCCGCAAAATCCAGGATGAACTGCTGCGAGACCACTTCGCTTTTCAACGCGTAAGCAAAAACAGAATCACCCTGTAACCCTGATACTTCCAATGGTGATCGGATAGTGGGGATCATACTGCCGAACAGAGATTCTAGGATCCCCTTGGCGTGTTCGATGGCTGTTTCGGACATGAATTTCGTATAGCCAGATATATCCGCGATCACGAAATATGCTGATTTCACACCGCCCTCAGTTTTACTCATAAATTCCCCTCCCCTTGGCGATCTTTATGCGTTGAATTCAAGGAAAAACCTAACGAATTCGATTGGTCGCTCAGGAACATCCAACCTGCCCTCAGGCTTTGGCGCAGCCCACACCAAGGTCGAGACCAGTGTAGGGCGGTTCGCCAAATGGATGGCCGATGTCAAAATCGCAAATAATGAGACAATTCAAGATTGGGAAAAAACAAACATCGGTAACCTCGCAGCCAATTCACACTCCGTCCGCAAAGCGGTCGCTGCCGTTCACCCGCAACAAGATCCGCTTGGGGCTGCCTGCAGCCACCCGTACCTGGTGCGGCGTACGGCAGTAGCAGGCCCAAAGCAGACATAGGCTGAATTCCAGGATTGCATGTGCGCTATGTTATCACTGACATGTCCGAAATTTCATTTTCGCGGACGGCAGAAATACAGACGCGTCCGATCAATTCGCTTGATGCAATGGGTGGCAATTTTTAGGCGTAGCGCAAAGCAGGGCTTATTGAGGTATATTATCCAGAAATGTCATTAATCTGTTGCGGTCTTGTACACTAAATTTTCCATTGTCTGTCGATATAATCCCCTGCGATTTCAACTTCCGAAAGGCGCGCTGGATTGTCGGAACAGACAGTCCCATGGTCCCGGCAAGATCGTGCTGAGACAAGATGCAAGAACGATCCGGGCACAAACGGCCAGTATCCATCATCCACAAGAGGCGCTTGGCAACCAAAATAACCCCATCGAATGTAACCAGATCAGTTATAGTTTCCTGAAGTTGTCTGCGTTGAGCGCTATAGTGTGATAATATCTCTCGGTATCTTATGGGCTCTGCTTCCAAAAAACCTAAAAACTCAGGTTCTGAGATGCTCAATACAAAGGTCGGCTTACGCGCGATCGCGGTGGCTACGGCTTTTTCCTGGGTTATGACATCGGCCATACAGTACCATCTGCTAGACCCGGTGTGGGGATATACCAGCTCTTCGTTGTTGTTCGACAACAACAGGATATCTATCTGACCGCTGATCAAACCGTATGCATGGTGTGGAACTTCCCCACGACGATACAGGGTGTCTCCGGCTTGCAGCAATTTCACCGAACCCAGGTTCAACAGGTCTACCTGAAAGGTCTTGGGACATGTCGACAACCAACCCGAAGCACACATAATCTCCTTTTGCTTTGGTGTCGGTTTACGTGTGTGAGCTGCTTGGACCTTGATACCTTTGATTTCATTCATGCGCCAAAATACCTGATTTATGCCCAAAATGCACCGGATGTAATCTGAAGATCATTTCTTTCAGAATGGACTGTGCCAGTCTTTGAGGTGGGTCAACGCGCCTGCAGCTGGGAGGGAATGGGATGAAAAACACGTGGTTCTTGGATCGGACATCGGTCGTTACGCTATGTTTGAGCACCGCTTTGATGTCGTCATTTGTGTCAGTCGCCTTCGCTTTCGAGGGCGTTGTGTCCCCCGAAGCGGTGCAAACGGAACCGGATTACTCTCCATTTGTCGGACGGTCCTATCCGGATCAGGTGCTCTTTGGGGACCTTCATTTTCACACCGAGATTTCTTTTGATGCTGGCCTCATCGGCACGTCGCTCAACATCCATGACGCGTTTCAGGTGGCGCGGGGCGAAAGAATAATCTCAAATACAGGGCAGCCGGTTCAACTCATTCGTCCGCTTGATTTTCTGGCCATAACGGAACATGCAGAGTTGCTCGGTCTTTCTACAGCCATCCGCACATCGCATCCAAACCTGTTGGCAGACGAATGGGGTCGCCGCATCCACGACGGGTTTACCGAAGGGAGCGAAGCCCGAATGGCAGCTTTTTCAGAAATTATTGAATTGGCGACGGTGAGGGGCATCGACCCGACCGACGGATTGGATCTGGATGGCGATATCTGGCTCGACATTGTAGAGACCGTGGATTAGTACAATGTTCCCGGCACCTTTACTGCACTCAGCGGGTTTGAATGGACCTTCACACCAAAGGGTGACAACCTGCACCGGGTTATCCTGTTCGGGGACGGTGCGGATAAAACCAGCCAAACAATCCCTTTGTCCTTCTTTAATGCCCCAGACCCTGAACTGTTGTGGGACTATCTGGCTCACTATGAAGCCACAACGGGTGGCAGCGCGATCGCTATTCCACATAACGGAAACATGTCGAACGGTTTGATGTTCACCAAGAACAAATTCGACGGCTCACCCTTGGATGCCGAGTACGCAGCCAAGCGCATCCGATGGGAACCGATGCATGAAATGACCCAGATCAAGGGGGATGAGGAAACCCATCCGATGCTATCGCCTGACGACGAATTTGCTTACTTTGAGCGCTGGGATGTTTCCAATCTTGCCGGAACTGCCCCAAAGGCACCTGAAATGTTAAGGTACGAATACGCTCGGTCTGCGTTGAGAGTTGGTATGGAGATTGAACGAGAAATCGGGGTGAACCCTTACAAATTCGGGTTTTCGGCATCGACCGACACGCACACTGCACTTCCCACATCGCGTGAGGACAACTACTTTGGCAAATACCAGCACACGAAACCTTCTGCGAACCGGCACAACGGTGACGTGATCCCTGCTGAAAACCCGGCACTCCGCATTCTGACAGCGCAGGAATCTGCGTCCGGTCTTACTGCAGTCTGGGCACGGGAAAACACACGCGCAGAAGTATATGGTGCCATTTCCCGCAAGGAAGCCTATGCGACGACAGGTAGCCGTATAAGGGTTCGGGTGTTTGGTGGCTGGGAGTTCGAAGAGACTGATTTGCGTGCACCTGACTTTGTGTCCAATGGATACCAAAACGGCGTTCCGATGGGCAGTGATCTGATCAACGCACCTGAAGGCGCTGTACCCCGCTTCCTTGTCCATGCGCTGCGCGATCCGGACGGAGCCAATCTGGACCGCGTTCAGATCATTAAGGGCTGGATCGATGAGGCTGGAGAAACCTCTGAGCGTGTCTATGATGTTGCGGTTTCCAATGGTCGTGAGATTGGTGACGATGGCCGTGCGCGACAACCCGTTGGGTCGACTGTCGACATCAAAAACGCGACATTTGACAATTCTATTGGCGCGGCCGGGCTGGAAGCCTACTGGCAGGACCCCGAATTCGATCCGACCCAAAGTGCATTCTACTATGTTCGGGTCATAGAAATTCCTAAACCGCGTTGGACGACATACGATGCAGCATTCTACGATATTCCATTGCCGGAAAGCGTGCCGGCAGCGGTTCAAGACCGCGCGTATACATCTCCAATCTGGTACACACCTGAGTAATTGAATTCGTGGGTAACCAAACGTCTTCCCATTGCTTTTGCTGCTGGCGTACTTGACCTGATAGCGCTGTCCTAAGGTATCTCGCCCTTTGTTTCTTGGTACTTTCTGCTCGGTTCCCCTGTGAAGGGATTGGTTTTAGTATCAGTGTTCAATTGTTGAGGAGAACTCTGCTGCACCTGCATCAGACGGCTTTGTCCCGCAGTGCTGTTGCAGCTTACAAGTGACAGTAATGTCCGATTCGGGTTGTCAGCAGTCGGCCGTGCCTGGCGCAGAGTGCGGCCACTATGAACCCGCGACGGCGCTTGCTGCGACGGCGTCAAATGTCCGCTTTCGGATGACTGACGTTAAAGGCGGCTCTGAATTCATGCAAATCATAGATCTGTTGGGTGAATGAGTTTGAATGCAAGTCAGCATTCTGAAGGGCGGTTTTCCAATCATCGACAAACCAGAACCTCTGGTGCAACCTGCAACGCAAAACTCCGCAATTCAGGGCAGATGGCACGTGTTCAAAATTGATATAACCCAAGCGGCTTCATTTCTCGTCGCCTGCGAGGAGGAAACGATAAGGTCCGCCGCAGAGCGTTTGGGGTTAGAACCGTCTAGTATCAGCCGACAGATCAAATCGTTGGAAACGGCCCTTGGCATCGTTCTGATCGAACGAGGACGCAAGGGCGTGCGGCCGACAGAGGCAGGGCGTATTTTAATGTCTTACCTCAAGCGACAGCAAAACGATCAAGAGACCTTGCTATCCGAATTCGACGCGCTCAGAGGGATGCGCCGGGGCGAATTGGTCGTGGCGGTTGGCGACGGGTTTATCAGTGATTTCATCTGCAACGGTTTGCGCTCTTTCAGGGAGGCATTTCCAGGGTTTACCTATGATCTGATGAGCGGCTCGACCGATCAGGTGCTTCATGCTGTGCGCACTGACCAAGCTCATGTGGGCCTTGCCTATAACGCCAAACCAGAACGCACGATCCGTATTGCGGCGCGCGTGACACAACCGCTGGCTGTTTTGGTCAGCCCGGTTTCGGAATGGGCCGATCTGGCCGAACCCATTGGCATGCAGGAGTTGACGCAACTCCCTTGCGCGCTTTTGAAAAGTGGTTTCGGCGTGGGCGACATCATCAGGACCGCTGAAGTGGCCCATGGCGTGCGGCTGAAAGCAACGGTCGAGGCGAATTCTCTCGCGGTTTTGCGCAACTTCGTGCGCGAGGGGTTGGGCGTTACGATCTTGCCGTCCTTCGTCGTGACCCGCGAAATTGCCGATGGCAGCATCATCACCAAACCCCTTGCCATCAAGGAGTTCAGCCAGGGCGATGCCTCGGTCTTTACCCGTGCTGGACGGCGGTTACCCGATGGGGCGGTCCGCCTCGTGGATCATGTCATGAAATCTATGGTTGCCTTTACTGCGCCCTCTTGATTGTTGCGTCCAACGCAACGTTAAATTATTTTCATAGCAATTCCCGCAATGAAAATCCCACATTACCCTGATTGGATAAACATCGCTTCAACAGGGGGATATTCATGTCCATCAAGTCATTCACTTCGGTTGGTACCGTCATGGCGCTGACAACTGCACTGGCCGGACCAATGCAGGCCGAAACGTTGCGCATCGCCTCGCAAGGGGACGCCACCAGCCTTGATCCGCACAGCCATAATGAAAGCTTCACCAACTACTTCCTGGCCAACATCTACGAAGGCCTTGTCGCGCGAGACCGGAGTTTTGAAATTGCCGGACAGCTTGCAAAAAGTTGGGAACAGATCGACCCGACCACGTGGCAGTTTAAACTGCGCTCCGGTGTGACCTTTCATGACGGGTCGGATTTTGCTGCCGATGACGTGATATTCAGCATGGAACGCGCGCTGGCCGAGACATCCAATTTCAAGCACGTGCTGTCCTCGGTCGAAAGCTTTATCGCCATTGATGACATGACGGTTGAGGTAAAAACCAAAGCGCCGAACCCGATTCTGCTGAACGACTTGCTGGACTTGATGATCCTCGACAAGCAATGGGCCGAGGCCAATGGCGCTGAGGAACCGATCAATCTTCAAGCTGAAGAAAAAGCTTTTAGTGCTACCAATGCAAACGGCACTGGTCCGTATAGCGTCACCTCGCGCGCGCAAGGTGAAGAGACAACGCTGGCGGCCTATGACAGCTATTGGGGAGAGCGGGGCAATGTCACTGACGTTGTCTTCACGCCGATCAACAACGCAGCAACACTGGTATCGGCGCTGCTTTCGCAAGAGGTTGATCTGGTGATGCCTTTGCCCTTGCAAGACATTCCCCGCGTCGAGGCGGCCGAGGCTGTCAAAGTCGTCTCAAGCCCAGAGGCGCGCACAATGTATATCGGCATGGACCAGTGGCGCGATCAGATCATCGAAAGCCCGGTTGAAGGAAACCCCTTCCTCGATCTGCGCGTCCGTCAGGCCTTTGCCCACGCCATTGATGCGCAGGCGATCATTGACCGTGTGATGCAGGGCCAGGCCACGCTGTCCACGCAATATGTGATGGACAAGGTGAACGGCTATAACCCTGATCTGACACGTCTTGAATACAACATCGATACGGCCAAAGCGCTGCTGGCCGAGGCGGGCTATCCAGAGGGTTTCGAACTGACGATGGATTGTTCCACCGACCGCTATGTCAACGACGGACAGATCTGTCAGGCCGTGGTCAGCCTGTTGGCGCGTGCGAACATCAAGGTGAACCTGATCGCGCAGCCCAAGGCGCAGTTCTTCCCCAAAGTCGTGTCCCCCGGTTTTGGCACTTCGTTCTTCCTGCTCAGCTGGACGCCGTCCACCATGGACAGCTTGAACGTCTTCCAAAATGTGCTGGGTACCCGGGATTTTGACAATGGTGTGGGGGCCTGGAACATCTCTGGCTGCTCGATCCCAGAAGCTGATGCACTGTCGGCAAAAGCCGCCGTTGAGATGGACGCTGCCGTGCGCGAAAAGATGCTGCAAGACGCGATGGCCATGATGGTCGAAAACGTCTGCCTTGTGCCGTTGCACGTGCAGCAGTTGGTTTGGGGTGCTGGTGAAAACATCGATGTTGTTCAGCTTCCCACGTTTGAATTCCCGCTGGAGTATTTCAACGTGAACTAAGCTGCATTCAGGGACTGACCCCGCGTCGGCCCCTGTTTTTCCACCCCTTCTCCCAGCAGGATCCCAGATATGTATTTTCTCCTGACACGCGTGTTTCAGGCCTCTATCGTCATGCTTTGCGTTGCCTTTGTCGGTTTTCTGGTCTTCCAATACGTGGGAGATCCGGTTCTGGCGCTGGTCGGACAAGAGACAAGCGTCGAAGACCGCGAGGCGCTGCGCGAAAGCCTAGGGCTGAACGATCCGATCATTGTCCAATATGCCCGCTATGTGGTTGATGCCGTGCAGGGCGATCTGGGCATATCCTACAGCTTTAACCGTGACGTGAGCGAGATGATCGCGGACCGTTTGCCTGCCACGATTGAGCTTGTTCTGCTGTCTGGCGTGCTGTCACTGCTGCTTGCCATTCCTGCTGGGATTTACACGGGCATCCACCGCAAAGGTGGCTTTGCACAGGCGATCATGGCGCTGTCCGTCATTGGCGTGTCGATCCCGTCCTTCCTGCTGGGCATTCTGCTGATCCTTGTCTTTTCGGTCTGGCTCAACTGGCTGCCGTCCTTCGGGCGCGGGGATGAAGCGTCTTTTATGGGCATACACTCCAGCCTGTTCACATGGGACGGTTTAAGCCACGCGTTGATGCCTGCTGCTGTGCTGTGTCTGTTTCAACTGGGCGTGATCCTGCGCCTGATCCGTGCAGAGATGCTCGAGGTTTTGCGCACCGACTATATCCGCTTTGCATGGGCACGGGGTCTGCCCGGTCGGCAGGTCTATCTGACCCATGCGCTGAAGAACACGCTGGTGCCAGTGGTAACGGCGATTGGCTTGCAGCTTAGTTCACTGTTTGCGTTCTCGATCATCACCGAACGGGTCTTTCAATGGCCGGGCATGGGGTCGCTGCTGCTGCATGCCATCGGGCAAAGCGATATTCCCCTGTTGGCTGCCTATCTGATCTTTGTCGGTCTGGTCTTCACCCTGTCCAATCTCGTGGTCGATGCAATCTATGTGCTGATTGATCCGCGCATCCGGCACGGCGCGCGGTAAGAGGAGCCGACTGATATGTTCAAGAAAATACGCTCTGATTTCTGGTACGAGTTGCTCAATTCGCCTGTGACCCTCGTGTCGTTGCTGATCATCGCGGCAATGGTCATCAGCTGCACCTTCGCGCCGATCCTGGCCCCGCACACGCCGTTTGACCCGGCCACGATTACAATTCTGGACAACAACCTGCCCCCCGCATGGGCGTCTGGGTCAGACCCACGCTTTCTGCTGGGCACCGATTTACAAGGCCGCGACGTGTTGTCAGCGATGCTTTATGGTGGGCGGATTTCTTTGCTGGTCGGCCTCGGCGCTGTGGCGCTGTCGGTTGTGATCGGCTTGATGGTCGGACTGCTGGCGGGCTATTTCGGGGGCATGACCGATGCGATCCTGATGCGGATTGCGGAAATCCAGTTTGCCTTTCCCCCGATCCTGATCGCATTGCTGTTCAACGGCATCCTCAAAGCCTCGCTGCCAGCGGATGTCTTTGCCCGTGCCGCTGTGCCGATCATGATACTTGCCATCGGTCTGGCCGGTTGGGTGCAGTTCGCCCGTATCGTGCGGGCCTCTGTGCTGGTCCAGCGCGGACAGGATTACATCATTGCTTGCCAGTCTATCGGCCTGCCAACCCTGTCGATCATCCTGCGCCATATCACGCCGAACATCCTTGGACCCGTTCTGGTGCTGGCGATGCTGCAAGTGGCCGTCGCCATCGTGACCGAAGCAACCCTATCCTTTCTGGGCCTTGGCACGCCCCTCACGGAACCGTCGCTGGGCGCACTGATCCAGATCGGCAGCCAATACCTGTTCTCAGGTATCTGGTGGGTCGTGATCTTTCCCGGCGCCATGCTGCTGATCATGGTGATTGCCTTTAACCTCGTCGCCGACTGGGTCCGCGACTATCTGAACCCGAGGCTGAGATGACAGATATCCTTTGTAAAACAATCGGCCTGCAAATTACCTTTCCACACCGTCTGAACGATTTCATCGCTGTGCATGGTTTCGATATGGAGGTCCGTCGCGGCGAGATCGTTGGCCTGATTGGCGAGAGCGGCGCGGGCAAATCCACCATTGGCAATGCCATCATGGGGCTGCTGTCCCATCCCGGCATCGTCAGCGCGGGACAGATTGATCTGGACGGCCAGGACCTCACCCAGGTCTCTGATGCAGCGATGGCCCGGCTGCGCGGACGCCGCATTGGGATGATCTTTCAGGATCCGATGACCTCGCTCAACCCGCTCATGACCATTGGCGAACAGCTGAGCGAATCTATTTCCTTACTTCAAGACATTTCGCTGTCGCAGGCCCGCACCATGGCTGCCGAACGACTGGATGCTGTCGGTATTCCCGATGCTGCCAACCGGATGGGGCAGTACCCGCACGAATTCTCCGGCGGCATGCGCCAGAGGGTTGTGATCGCCTTGGCCATGGCTGGTGATCCTGACCTGCTGATCGCGGATGAACCGACCACAGCGCTCGACGTTTCCGTCCAGAAACAGGTGCTTGACCTGATCCGCAGCATTTGCGTCGAACGCTCGCTGGGCGTGATCCTTGTGACCCACGACATGGGTGTGATCGCTGAAACCGCTGATCGTGTTTACGTGATGCGCCACGGTAAGCTGGTTGAAACGGGGCCGACCGAGCAGGTGATCACCGCCCCCACAGCTCAATACACCAAAGACCTGATTGCCGCGATCCCCAGCATTGATGCCCGCGAAGAGCGCTTCCGCAACCCGCCCAAGAAAACCGGCGAGATTGATAAATGGCTGCTCGAAGGGCATCAAACCCGCGCCGACGGTGACTATCTTACGACAACAGCACTGACCAAGGATTTCGCCACCCGCAAGCAATCCTTCTGGGGTAAAGGCGACAGTTTCCGTGCGGTCGATGTGGATGAGTTGTCGATCCCCCGTGGCGAAGTCCTCGGGCTTGTCGGCGAGAGCGGCTCAGGCAAATCCACGCTTGGGCGGATCGTGACCGGATTGATCCCGCCCAGTTCGGGGCAGGTCAATTTTGCCGATCATGGCAACCTGTCCGGTATCAAATCCGCCGCCGCTCGCAAAGCCCTGCGCCGCGATGTGCAGGTGGTGTTTCAGGATCCGTTCTCCTCGCTCAACGGCCGGATGCGCGTGGACCGCATTCTGGCGGAACCCATCCGGTTTCATGGGCTCGCGCCCGCACATGAAATTCCCCGCCTGGTCGGAGCGCTTTTGGAAAGGGTCGGCCTGCAAGCCAGCGACGGGCGCAAATTTCCGCACCAGTTCTCGGGCGGCCAGCGTCAGCGCATTTGCATCGCACGCGCCCTGTCCCTGCGGCCCCGTTTCCTGCTGTGTGACGAGCCGACCTCAGCGCTGGATGTGTCCATTCAGGCCGACATGCTGGCGCTGTTGATGGAACTACGCCGATCTTTGGGGCTGACAATGCTGTTTGTCAGCCACGATCTGGCCGTGGTGCGGCAGGTGTCGGACCGGGTCGCGGTGATGAAAAAGGGCAAAATTATCGAATGTCGCGCGGCAGAGGCTTTGTTTGAAGCCCCAGAAAGCGACTACACGCGCATGCTGCTGGACACCGCGCCGCGCACGCATCCGAAAAACATTGAAATGGTTGAGTGAGGGAGAGATCTGATGATTGGTTTAATAGGCGGCGGCGCAATGGGCAGCGCAATGGCAGCGCGCCTGATCGAGACGGGCCATGCTGTGCGTTGCTATGATACGTCGGCGCAGGCCCTCGAAAAGATCAAGGCCAGCGGCATCGAGATTGCCAGCAGCCCTGCCGATCTGGCGCAAGACTGTGACCTGATCATCCTGTCATTGCCCCGCGCCGACATCGTCGCCGCGGTCATGGCAGAGCTTGGGCCGTTTTTGACACCCGGCAGGATTGTCCTGGATACCTCGACCTCGGAACCCGAGACGACCAAGAGTTTGGCCAAAAGCGCTGCAGCCGCTGACTATGTCTTTTTGGACGGTCCCGTCAGCGGGGGTCCTTTGGGGGCGCGGTCAGGAACCATGACGATGGTAATGGGGGGTGAAGCGGATGCGATTGACAGCATTCGCCCGGTTCTCAAAGACCTGACCGCCAAGATCGTCCACGTTGGTCCCTCTGGGGCCGGTCACGCAGCCAAGATCGCCAACAACCTGCTGTGTGCCGCCAACCTTGTGTTGATGGGCGAGATGGCAAAGCTCGCCAAAAACTCTGGCATCCCGCTGGAGAACCTTCTGGAGGGTGTCAATGCAGGTTCGGGGCGCAGCGGCGTCAGCGAAGTGAATTTCCCCAAATGGATCGTCAGCGGCAATTATGATTCTGGCTTTACCATGGGGCTGATGCGCAAAGACGTCGGCCTTGCGACCAAGCTGGCCAAGGCCGCGGGGCTTGACCTGCCCGGCACCACCGCGATTGCCGCGATCTGGGAAGACAGCCGCAGCGAGCTGGCGGATAGCGCCGATTTCAACGAAATTTGGAAATTTGGAACCAACGAGAATGTCTGATCGTACTATTTTGTATCGCCAACTCATGTCAGATCTGAGCCTTGGCGAGACCGTCCAAAGCCTGATTGACGGGCAGCTTCGCGATGGGACAGGAGATGCAATCACCCTTGAAGACCCTTATGCTCAAACCTCACTCGCCAGCTATTTCGACTGTGGAGCGGCTCTGGCGCAAGAGGCCTGTGCCGCAGCAAAAGCCGCGCAAGAAGGCTGGGTCAAAGGATATTCCGCTGCAAAACGTGGCGACATCATGCAAGATATTGCGCGCGCCGTTGAAGGTTCAATAGGCACGCTCGCGCAGCTAGAAGCCTTGGTCGCGGGCAAGCCGATCCGCGATTGCCGGATCGAGGTCGCCAAGGTCGCCGAGATGTTCCGTTATTTTGCAGGTTGGGCTGATAAACTGCATGGCGAAGTGATCCCCGTGCCCTCCGGACACCTGAATTATACGCTGCGCGAACCCTTGGGAGTGGTGTTTCAGATCACGCCTTGGAATGCGCCGATTTTCACCGCCGGCTGGCAGATCGCCCCTGCGATTGCAACGGGCAACGGGGTGGTGATCAAACCCAGTGAGCTGACGCCCGTCACCACAGTGGCCTTGGTCAAAATCGCCGAAAGCGCAGGCCTGCCCAAAGGCTTGGTCAATGTCATTTGCGGGCTTGGCCCAACGACGGGACAGGCGGCGATTGAACATGGCGCTGTGCGCAAGGTGATTTTTGTCGGCTCGCCCGAAACCGGACGCCGTGTCGCCGTGGCCGCGGCGCAGGCGTTGAAACCTGCGGTGCTGGAACTGGGCGGCAAGTCGGCCAATATTGTCTTTGACGATGCGAACCTGAAACACGCCTGCCTTGGCGCGCAAGCGGCGATCTTCTCGGGCGCAGGGCAAAGCTGTGTCGCTGGATCGCGGCTGTTGGTGCATCGGTCCGTGCATGACGAGTTGCTTGATATGATCGCGGGCGGGATGAACGGGATCACATTGGGTGATCCGCTGGACGAGGCCACCGAAATCGGCCCAATCAGCAATGCTCGCCAGTTTACCCATGTCAGTAACATGATCAAAGGGGCCACAACCGAAGGGGCCGATGTGCGCACGCGGTCTGATACCCCCAAAAGCGGGTTCTTCGTTCCGCCAACCGTCTTGACGGGGCTGACCAATCAGGCCCAAGCCGCCCAGGCCGAGATTTTCGGCCCCGTGGTTACCGCCATCCCTTTTGACCACGAAGAAGAAGCCATCGCCATCGCCAATGACACGGCCTTTGGCTTGGCCGGTGCCGTCTGGACGAGCGACGTGGGCCGCGCCCACCGCGTGTCGCAAGCCGTGCGCGCAGGTACCTTCTGGATCAACAGCTACAAGGCGATCCATGTGTCCTCGCCTTTTGGCGGGTCGCTCAATTCCGGCTATGGACGATCCAGCGGAACGGATGCCTTGATGGAATATACTGCTGCGAAAAGCATCTGGCTGGATAGTGCTCCCACACCGCGCATAGCCTTTGGGTACGTGTCCTAGGAGCAAAGCATGCAACTTGTGAACCCATGAGGGATTTGCTGGAGACCTCTCTTGAGGTTGCCAGCATCCTCGCCCTTGCGCCTTTCGGCGATGTTGTGACCTTTACTGCGTGAGTGATAATCGCTGGTGGAGAACGATGGCGCTTGTACCTGATTGATTGCGTGCTCATCCGAGATGCCTACGAGCAAAGGCCAGCGTCGGCAACGCGGCCAGGTTTACGTGACAACACCCCCCACATCGCTTTCCCGCGATAGTAGTCGGCCATGGATTTCGTGTGCCAATTGTCCTGACCCCAGAACGCTTTGCCAAATTGGTGACCACGTTCTGAAGTCAGCTTTGTTTGTGACTATGCAGAATAGCCCATCTTGTAGTGATGCAAATCAAGCATGATGTGCATGTCTACACCCTGCAGGCCGGGTTTGCTGTGACGGTATAGCGAACGCCAATAGGGCTGAACCGTGACGCCTTCGTCCTGAATCAATTGTTGAATCTTGCGCATGACGTCACGCCGTTTTTCGGCATCCGCGATCGCCAGCGCTTCTTCGAGCAAGGCATCAAATTCAGCATTGGCCCAACCGAATTCATTCCATGCTTCACCGGACCGATAAGCCAATGCCAGAATCTGGACCCCCAGCGCCCGGTGTGCCCAGTTTGTCGATGAAAACGGATAGTTAACCCAGTCATTCCAAAACGTAGAGCCCGGTAGAACGGTGCGCTTTACTTTGAACCCGGCATCGCGCAGCTGTGCGGCAACAGCGTCACATGTATTTCTGCGCCAGTCGTCATCAATTGAGAAAAGCTCATGTTCAAAATCAGCCATACCTGCTTCTTCCATAAGCGCCATGGCTTGAGCTGGGTCAAACGTCGGTGCAGGAAGGGTGGCATATTCAGGGTGCACGGGCGAAATGTGGTGGTTTTCGGCCACCGTCCCACGACCGGAGTATCCCAGCTCCAGGCAAACCGCGTTATCGACGGCCATGGCCAGAGCCCGGCGAACACGAACATCCGCATATGGTCGTTTTCCGTCGATTTCCGCGAGCTGATTGGGGCGAACAACCAAGGTTGACGCCGTTACGACTTCGGATTTGTCCAAGCCAAGACCATCCATGATCTCGACGAATTCACCAACCGTTTCATAAACCATATCAACTTCGTCAGATTCCATCGCGGCGAGCCAGGCAGCCGGGTCCGTCCCGTAGTCGATGTATTCGATTTGATCCAGATATGGGCCGCCATAAACATCTGTTCCCCACCAGGTATGGCCGGGCACACGCTTGAGCGTGCATTTCTCTCCCACTTTGATGCTTTCAATGGCGTAGGGTCCGGTGCCGATGTTATTTTCAAGATCGCTCACATCAAATGACGCGTGCACAATCTGCGCTGGATAGTCGGCCATGGCTGGAATAATTGAAATATCCGGGCGCGGCAGTTTCAAGAGAACTGTATAATCATCGGCAACCGTTATCGCGCCGTCGATGGCTGTTCTCGTATTTGGATCAACCAGCGTCCCCATGCGGCCAGCCATTGAATTTCCTTCAACGTCTTTTTCACACCACATCTCAATATTTCGGGCGACGTCATGGGCCGTAAATTTGTCCCCATTGGTCCATGTCACACCCTGTCGCACATAAAGCGTGTACCCGGTGGCATCGTCATTGACCTCCCACCCTTCCAGCAACATGCCACGAAAGGTTCCGTCATTGTTGTATTCAACCAGGTTTTCCATGGTGCTGCGCGTCAACGCACCAATTTGAGCGAAATCATAGGTGCGGGGATCCTTCAGACCACGAACATTCATTTGAATGCGCAATGTCCCGCCTTGTTTTGGAGCCGCGGCCTGAGCCGGTGTCGTCAGACCCAGCAAACCGTAGGCAGTAGAGGCCGTGACGCCCAGAGCGGTTGCCCGTGCAAGGAATTCACGTCGGTCCAATTTGCCAGCTTTGCACTCGTCTGCATGCATCTTGGCTGCAGGGTGCAAGATTGGTGTTCGCGCGTTTGATTGCATATTGTCCTCCCAGACAATTCTAGCTTGAAGTAACTTTTCAATGGGTGTCAGAGCGGCGAGCCTTCCCGCATTTTGGTTTGCTCGTTCGGGGTCGGCGTATGGTTGAAGACATATGCGTTGATGCATGCCTCTTCCCCGCCGAGTTCCTCAATGCGACGTTCCTGATCTGCAAAGCACTTTGCATTTACCGCTTCGGGGTCGCAGATATCGCGCAGGCGCCTCTGACCCTCTGTCAATGCGGCACGGATCGCCGGATCATTCACACCTTCGATTGCAAGATTGTGAAGTTCATCTGGATCTACAGACAGATTAAAAAGCTGGGGGTCATGGTCGACATAGTAGACATATTTCCAATTCTGCCAGCGCACCATGAACGTCCCTGTCGTCGAGCCACCATCGTGGTATTCGCTCAGGATCGTTCGATCCAGGTCATCCGCGGCGTTGGCAACTTCGCGCAATGACAGACCAGGCAATGCGCGGCTCTGTGCATCATGCGCAACTCCCGTGACATCCACGGCTGTCGCAGCCAGATCAACCAGCGATGTTCCGGTTTTGACACATCGACCTGCCGGAATTCCCGGTCCCGCCGCAATCATCGGAATACCCGCTGATTGCTCGTACATGACTTGTTTTGTCCAGAACCCCTGATCGCCCATCATGTCGCCATGATCGGACACATAGATTATGACAGTATTTTCGGCCTGACCGCTGTCTTGCAGCGCCTGTAAAACACGCCCAACGCAGTTGTCCATGAAACTGGTTAGGCCATAATAGGCGGCCTTGGCTTCGCGCATCTTTTGCGCGTCAAAGTAACGATCATAGTCGAAAAACTCTGCAATGTTGCGCAACTCGCTGTGGTCAGGCCGGGCGCGGGTTCCATACCCGATGGGCAGATCCATTTCGGCCGGATCATACATATCAAAGTATTCTTTTGGGCAGGTCAGTGGATAATGTGGGCTGACAAGCGAAACGAATGCTGCCCACGGTTTTTCCTTGCGCGCGTCTGCATGTAACCACTCTTCGGCGGTCTGGGTGATTTCAAGGTCGTAATCCGTATACGTGCTTGATCCAACCCCGACATCCTCGGCCAACTCGGCAGCGGAGTCATACTGCGGCCTGTTTTTGCGCAACAGGCCGATGGCCCAGCCAACCCCGCCAACAACGTGCATTGGCAGCAGTTCATCGGTAAAGCCGTTGTCATCTGCGTTCGAGCGAAAATGCAGCTTTCCAATGGATGTTACATCCACGCCCTGATCAGTCAGATGGTGCATCCAACTGCGGATCTTGCCTTCATAAGGTGTCGCACTGTCCCAATAGCCGGTTTTATGTACGTATTCGCCACAGGCAATGCTGGCACGGGTAGGAACACACATGGGTGACGGGGTGTAGGCATTCGAAAACAGTGTCCCGCGTGCAGCCAACGCATCCAGGTTCGGCGTCTTGACCAATTGGTGGCCGGCGCAACCCATGGCATCCTTGCGATGCTCATCTGAAATGATGATCAACAAGTTGGCGGGTTCATCTACTCTGCTGCTCATGGGCAGGTCCCAGCATTCCGGCCACACCGGATTGCCGCGGTCATGCGTAGATTTTGATCGCTAATTTTTTCCATGCCTTTTGCCTTCAAACGTGTCGGTCCACCCTTGATTTAAAGATTGCGGGATTGATCACCATCAAATAAAAAATAGGCCAATCCATAAAAAAGTTTATATCATGAAAACTCCAATGACTTGGCTTCATGGCTTTGAAGCCACTGCACGGCTGGGCAGCATGACGTTGGCCGCAACTGAGATCGGCGTGACACAAGCCGCGTTAAGCCAGCAGATCAAAGCACTGGAGGCCAGACTTGGACGGCAACTGTTTGTCAGAGAACCGCGTGGCGTTTCATTGACGGCCTCGGGGACACGGCTTTATTCGGATATCGCGCCCAGCCTTGACCAGATTGGCTCTGTTCTTTCGCGCTATCATTCACCCCAAACCAAGCGGCTCCGGATCTTATGTAATACGAGCCTTGCAACAGGATGGCTGACTTCCAAATTGCCCGAGTTTCACCGTCAACATCCAGAGGTCGTGTTGGAATTGCGCACGGCCTTGTGGCGGCCTGACCGATATGGATATGAGGCGGATATCGAGATATTTCTTGGTGCTGCCTCTCCCCCAGCCCGAACCAAGCTTTTGGCCCACTGCCCGATTGTCGCAGTGGCAGCACCTTCTCAGGCCGCTGTTCAACCTGCACCCGACAAAGAGCTGCCCATTATCAGAATCTCAGGCTTGGAAAATCTATTCACGTCCTGGTCCGCAGACCAAAAGGCGAACAATATTCGTGTTATGGATCATGCCGAAACAGACAGCGTCCACAGCGCGATTTCGCTGGCCGAAGCAGGGTTGGGCTGGACGTTATGCCCTTCATTTCTCGTTCGAGAGGCGGTGAAGGAAGGGCGATTGGTGGAACATACGCTTGCGGGACCACAGTATGACAGAGCCTATTGGCTACAAATCAACGATGCGCCCTCAGCCGCAGCACATTCGTTTGGTTCCTGGGTACGTAACGAAGCTCATAAGAGCTCGAAATAAGGAGCAGATAAATTGGATAGCCCAAGGGCCCTACCCTGCATGACGCCAGACATTGCCACGGCAGAGCGCCTATGCAAACCTTGCGCGAAACGCTATTCTTCGCTGTAGAGAAAAGGATCAGAACGCACGACCCGTTGGACAGTGCCAAACCGGTCTCCGCGTTCCACATTGAGAACTCCGCCCTGCAGACGGTGTTGGACTTTGGTCCTCGCGATTTAAGCCCCAGTGACCCAAGAAGCCCCAACAGCCTGGTCACATCTGGTTTCCCGCTCCGTGCGTCAGCTGGCTTGCTGGATGGAAATTCCCGCACGCGGGTCGTGGCCGTCGCATTCTCGTTAGATTGCGCTAGAGAATTTGGCGAATTGCGCCATAACAGGTCTTGAGAAAACTGAACTTTCCACCGGGCATTCCCGCGTGGCGCAAAGGCGGACCCCATGATGGATGACAAAGCTTCAGCGCTGACAGTACGCCAGATGCAGATCTTTTTGTCGGCTATGGAAAAACGCAGCTTTGTCGTCGCCGCCCAGGATCTGGGCCTGACGCCACCGGCCGTGTCGATGCAGATGAGCCGGCTGAGCGAGACGCTGGGAGCGCCGCTGTTCGAAAAGGACGGCCGTTCAATTCAAGCAACAACAGCCGCGCTCGCTCTGGTGCCCTATGCGGAACGAGTATTGGACACCCTGCACGAAGCGGTCGAAGTCGTCGGATCCCATCAAAAGAAAAAGAACCGTCTGGTCCGGATCGCCATGGTATCGACATCGCGCAACTTTGGTCCGCATCTGATCCAGGCGTTCAAGCAAAAGCACCCGGATGCCAAGCTCGAAATCGCAATCGCGAATCGACAGGGTGTTCTTGAAAAGCTTGAATCCGGTCAGGCGGATCTAGCCCTGATGGGGCGGACCCCGCGCCGGTTCGAAGTGGACGCCTTTGCGTTCTCTAAACACCCCTATGTGCTGATCAGCCACCCTGACCATCCGCTGTCCAAATTCCGCAAGATCCGCAAATCTGACCTGGTGCCGCACCGCTTTATCGTCCGGGAACCTGGATCGGGAACCCGCGTGGTCCACGACAGCTATTTTCAAAAATCCGGGCTTGAACCTCCGCGGGCACAAGAAATGGATAGCAACGCCAACATCAAACAGGCCGTGATGGCCAACATGGGACTCGCATTTATTTCAGCACATACGATTGACCTGGAGGTTCAGGCTGGCCGAGTGGCCATCCTGGATGCAGAAGGTATGCCAGAATTGCGCGAGTGGTTTGTTCTGCACCTGCGCGGCAAACCCTTGGGTCCAGCCGCGCTCACATTCAAGAATTTTGTCATCGCTGAAGGCAACAGCTTCATGCGGAAATTCTTTGCGACCTTGCCCTTTCCGATCTGACAAGGGTGCATACGCCGCCCCTCTTATCACCAAACACAAGGTCTATGATCAGTTCGCAAAGTCAGTAAAGACCCAGGTTGATCGCGGCCGGGCCGCAATGGCTGGAGCCCGCTTGGCCGTGATATCCTGTTTGAGCAATGCGGCCACCTCCGTCAGATCCACATTCGAGGGAAACACCCGATTGAAGCCAACCTGAGCCAGCTGACGTTCCGCCTCGCTGAAACGGCGCTCGAACGTGACCAAATCGCCACCAATATACAGCGTGATATCGACCAGGCCACGCTGGATGCACCGCTGTCGAAAAGCAGCACAGAAAGCATCCGCACGCGCATCGCGACAGGACACCAGAATGGCTTGGGAGCCGGTTGCCAATGCCGCATCTATGAATACATCCGCATTCTCGGTTGGACCAATGTTCACAACCGTTATGCCTTCTTGCGCCAGTTGGCGGACAATCACTTCGTTTCTTCCGGTCCTTCGGCGCCCGCCGACTGCCCCCAAAACCACTGTGTATTCATTGAACATGTCTCGCATCGGACCGTTTCCTGTTCATATTCGCGTTGGCCATACAGGTAGCGGACCCAGATTTTTCGTCAAAACTATTTAGCTGTTTTTTCTTACCAGTAACTTTTATTTATCTTTATTGAAGTGTCACTTGCCACTCTATTTGGCACCCGACGGTCATCCACAGCTTCCAATCGCTGCCTTGGAGCCCGCTTGCAGAGCAAAACCACATTGCCCCTGTTGAATTTGATTTATGCGGTGTGTCGAAATGCGCGTTTTGATGTGATTGAACCTGTTGGCGTGTTGATCTATTGGGATTGTGCGTTGTTTTTTTGTGCGGATGGAGGGGTGACCTCAGGGTTCCGCATACGGTTGGCGGCTGTACGGCATGATGTCGTACGGCGCGTTCCTTCTCAGATCTCATGGCCCTGGACGGGCAGAAAAGGTAAGAGACCCATGGCAGAGACTTTCAAGTCCGACATATTGTATACCATCGTAGACGAAGCGCCCGAGCTGGCTTCGGCGTCGTTTTTGCCGATCATCCGCGCCTTTGCGTCGGCGGCCGGAGTGAGCGTCGGCACCCGTGATATTTCCCTGGCCGGGCGCATCATCGCGGCCTTTCCGGAGGCCCTGCGCCCCGAGCAGCGTCAGAATGACGACCTGGCCGAGCTGGGCGAACTGGTCAAGACGGCAGAAGCCAATGTGATCAAGCTGCCCAATATTTCGGCGTCGGTGCCTCAGCTGGTGGCCGCCATCGAAGAGCTGCAGGCCCAGGGGTATGACATCCCCGCCTATCCCGAAGAGCCCAGCACAGACGCCGAACGGGCGACCCGCGCGCGTTATGACGCGCTCAAAGGGTCGGCCGTGAACCCGGTCCTGCGCGAAGGCAACAGCGACCGGCGCGCCGCCCGCGCGGTCAAGAATTACGCCCAGGCCAACCCGCATTCGATGGGCACCTGGTCCGCAGACAGCAAGACCAAAGTCAGCTCGATGCCGGGTAGCGATTTTTATGCAAACGAAAAATCCGCCACCATCACCGCCGCGCAGGCCGGTGACGCCCGGATCGAATTCGTCGATGCCGACGGTGCCATCACCGTGCTGAAGGACGGCTGGACGCTGGAGGCGGGCACTGTTGCCGATGCCACCTTTATGTCGGCGCGTGCGCTGGCGTCCTTTTTGGCCGAGGCCATTGAAGACACCAAAGCGGATGGTACCATGTTCTCGTTGCACATGAAGGCAACGATGATGAAGGTCAGCGACCCGATCATCTTTGGCCATGCCGTACGCGCCTGGCTGGCACCGGTGTTCGACCAGTATGGCGACGAGATGGCCGCCCTGGGCGTGAACCCGAATTCGGGTCTGGGCGATCTACTGGAGCGGGTCAGCGGCAGCGAAGAACACGGGGCCGACATCATGGCGGCCATCACCGCCGTGACCGCGGACCGGCCAGCCATGTATATGGTCGACAGCGACAAGGGTATCACCAACCTGCATGTGCCCTCGGATGTGATCATTGACGCCTCGATGCCCGCGGTGATCCGCGCAGGTGGCAAGGGATGGGACGCAAATGGCACCAAGGGCGATACCAATTGCGTGATCCCCGACCGATGCTATGCCACGGTTTATGACGAAACGATTAACTTCTTCAAAGCCAATGGCGCTCTGGATGTGACCACGGCGGGATCGGTGGCCAACGTCGGTCTGATGGCGCAGAAGGCCGAGGAATACGGATCGCACCCCACCACGTTTGAGGCCGCAGCCGATGGCACCATCCGCATCGTTCTGGCCAATGGCGACACCCTGCATTCCCACGCTGTGGAGGCGGGTGACATCTGGCGCGCCTGCACAGCGAAACAGGCCCCGATCGAAAACTGGATCCAGCTGGCGCTGGACCGTCAGCGCCTGACCGGGAGCCAGGCCATTTTTTGGCTGGATGCAAACCGCGCCCATGATGCCGAGCTGATCAAATATGTGGACCCCGCCCTGCAGGCAGCCGGTGTGGCCGACAAATTCCAGATCATGGCACCGCGCGACGCAACCCGGGCATCGCTGGAAACCATCACTGCCGGGCAGGACAGCATTGCCATCACCGGCAACGTGCTGCGGGACTATCTGACTGATCTGTTCCCGATCCTGGAACTGGGCACCAGCGCCAAGATGCTGTCCATCGTCAAGCTGATGAATGGCGGCGGGCTGTTTGAAACCGGCGCGGGTGGCTCGGCCCCCAAACACGTGCAGCAGCTGGTGGAACAGAACCACCTGCGTTGGGACAGCATGGGCGAATTCTGTGCGCTGGGGGAATCGCTGAACTTTCTCGCCGACAGCCGCGGCAATGCCAAGGCCGGCGTGCTGGGGGCCGCCGCCGAAGTGGCGACCCAGGGTATTCTGGACAACAACCGCTCGCCCTCGCGCAAAGTGGGCGAGCCCGACAACCGCGACAGCCACTATTGGTTCGCCCGCTACTGGGCCGAAGCGCTGACCGCCCAGAGCGACGACGCCGCGCTGGCCGCCCATTTCGCCCCCATCGCACAGGCCCTGGCAACCGGCGAAAAGACCATCCTCGCCGAACTCGCAACAGCCCAGGGACCAGCCGCCGACATCGGCGGATACTACAAACCCTCAACCATGCTCAAAGACAAGATCATGAGACCAAGCAAAACACTGAATGACATCATCAACTCCTGACAAAACAGGATGACCCAGAATCAAAGCAAGCCCCCGAAGAAAAATCTCCGGGGGCTTCTTCGTGATCCACCGTCAGCTCAGGCGCCCACGTTGCAGCATTGGTGTCACGCCAAACGCTGACCGATACACCCGTGCAAAATGGCCGGGGCTATCAAAGCCGCAGGCCAAAGCCACTTCGGTTACTGAAGATTCCGTTTGCAACAACAGATGGCGGGCCCGTTCCAGCCGCATGTCCATAAAGTACTTCTTGGGCGATGCATTGAGGTACTTTCCAAACAAACGTTCAAGCTGACGGGTCGAAATCCCGATCTGCTGCGCGATCAACGACGGGGAAATGGGGGTTTCGAGATGCTCCTGCATGATCTGGATCGCTTTGGACAGATGGGCATTGCGCATGCCGTTGCGTGATTGCAGCGATACGCGCTGTTCAGCGGTTGCATTGCGCACGGCATTATAGACCATTTGATCTGCCACGGCGACCGACAGGTCAAACCCGTGATCCTCTTCAATCAGGTGCAGCATCAAATCGGCTGTGGCAGTGCCACCCGAAGCAGTCAGATGTTTTTCGTCCGAGACGAACACATTGCGCACCAGGTTCACTTCGGGAAATTCCTCCATGAAGCTATCGTGATAATCCCAGTGGATTGCGGCTTGCATGCCATTCAGAAACCCGGCTTTGGCCAGGATGTGTGCTGCGGAACACAGACCCCCGATCGCAGTGCCCCGAACCCGTTCACGTCTAAGCATGTTTAGCAGGGCGGCGGTGGCGCGGGTTTGCATGTTGATCCCGGAGAGGACAAACAATCTGTCGCTTTTGGGTATTTCGAGAAACCCGTGATGGACCAGAGACACGGTGCCATTTGACGCTGTGGCTGTTTCACCATTTTCAGACGCATAGGACCAGCTGTAAAGATCTTGTCCGCTCACAAGGTTGGCGATGCGCAGCGGATCCACAGCGCAGGAGAACGCCATATGAGTGAAGTCTTCGACCAGAACAAAAGTGAAATGTTGCGGGGTGTGTGGCATAGGCCGTGTCCCTGAGAAATAGGCGGCACGCCAAACGATGCGCGCAGCCAATGGTGTCATGTCCAGATTGGGCCCCTGTGCGACCCGACGCAAGCACCGTATTGGCACTGGGTTGTCTTGCATTCGGATACATCACATTTTTTCTGTGTACACAATATGTATTTTCGTCTATCACTGCGCTTCAAGTAGGAGCAGAAACAGATTCCCGGACCCAGCTTGGTCCCTGCATCGACAGGAGCGCGTGATGAAAGACACATCAAAGACCCGCAAGACAGAGCTGTATGAGCATCTCAAGACCGAGATCATGACATTGGGTTTGCGGCCAGGTGCGGATCTGGACGAATCAAAGCTGTCGGAGGAATTCTCCCTGTCCCGGACCCCGCTGCGTGAGGTCCTGCGACAGCTGGCAGGCGAAGGGTATGTGGACCTGCGAGAAAACCGGGGCGCGCGAGTCAGCGAGATGTCCCACATGACCTTGCGGGATTTTTTTCTTGCAGCACCGATGATCTACGGAGCGGTGTTGCAACTGGCGGCTCAGAACGCGCGCCCCGAACAGATCCAGGATCTGCAAGAGGCACAGAATGCCTTTAAACAGGCACTGCACACTGGATCCGGCACACAACGCGCCATGGCCAACAACCGGTTTCACGAGGTGACCGGAGAAATGGCCGACAACATCTATCTACTGCCTTCTTTTCAGCGTTTGTTGATCGACCACGCCCGCATTTCCATGACCTTTTATCGGCCACAGGATGCTGGAATGGCTGCAAGCGTATCCGAGGCCAGCCAGCAGCACGACGCCATCATAGCTGCCATCGCGGCCCAAGACGAAGCCGCTGCCGCGCAGTTGGCGATTGACCATTGGAACCTGTCCCGCGACCGGATCGAGCTGTTTGTCATGCCTTCGGGCCTGGACGTTCAGCTGGGTTCCCTGTCGCGCAAAACACCAGCATGAGGATCAGATGACCCCTATTTTTAAATTCGAAGGGATCTATACCCCGGTCGTGACGCCGTTTCACGCCGATGGCAGCGTCAATTGGGACGCGTTGTCGAATGTGATCGAAAATCTGATCGACAAAGGGGTGCACGGGTTGATTTCGGGCGGATCCACCGGCGAGAACTATGCGCAGACCGTCGATGAACGGCTGGACATAGCCCGGTTTACCAAGGAACAGGCCAAAGGGCGGGTTCCTTTGATTGTGGGTACCGGGGCGATGATGACACCGGATTCCATTTCGCTGGCCACGGGTGCGCGCGACATGGGAGCCGATGCCATCCTGGTGGCGACACCGCCATATTCGGTCCCAACCGAACGAGAGAACGCGCTGAATACGCTGGCAATCGACAAGGCCGCGAACCTGCCGGTGATGCTGTATAACTATCCTGGGCGGATGGGTGTGCATATGGGAGAGGAATTCCTGGATCGGGTTGGGCGATCGCGCAATATCTGCGCGATCAAGGAAAGCTCGGGCGATATCAACCGGGTACACCTTTTGGCCCGGGATTATCCGCATATCCAGATGTCCTGCGGTATGGACGACCAGGCGCTAGAGTTCTTCGCTTGGGGAGCGCGCAGCTGGGTTTGTGGCGGCTCGAATTTTCTGCCGGAGGAGCATCTGGCGCTGTACAACGCCTGCGCGGTCGAAGGGAATTTCGACAAGGGTCGCCGGATCATGTCGGCAATGATGCCTTTGATGCGGGTGTTGGAACAGGGTGGGAAATTCATCCAATGCATCAAACATGGGGTGACCATGAACGGCATCGACACCGGCCCGATGCGCCCGCCGCTCAAAGGGTTGAACAAGGATGACAAACGCGCCCTGGAACAGGTGATCCGCGTTTTGAAATCCACCATTGCAGACATTCAGGCACAAGGGTGAGCGACATGGACTTGCTGACACACACCGAATATCAATCCATCGCCGACAATCTGACCTTTGCCACCAATGCATTCATTGATGGGGGGTACCGTCCGGCGATTTCGGGCAACACATTCGAAACAATGAACCCCGCAACCGGGGACGTGCTGGCCGATGTGGCCGCCTGTGATGCTCAGGATGTGGATTTCGCCGTTGCCAAGGCACGCGAAGCCTTCGAAGACGGCCGCTGGAGCCGGATGCATCCTTCGGATCGCAAGGATATCCTGATCCGCTTTGCCAAGCTGCTGACCCGCAACGCCCGGGAGTTGGCAGTGATGGAGGCGCTGGATTCCGGCAAGACCATCTTTGATTGCGAAACCGTCGACATTCCCGAAACGATCAATTGTATCAAATGGCACGCCGAAGCGATCGACAAGCTGTATGATCAGGTGTCGCCGGCGTCCGATGATCACATCGCCATGGTGGTGCGTGAACCTATCGGAGTTGTGGGGTTGGTGCTGCCGTGGAATTTCCCTCTGCTGATGCTGGCCTGGAAGATTGGCCCGGCGCTGGCGTCTGGCTGTTCGGTGGTGGTGAAACCGGCCGAAGAAACGTCGTTGACGGCGCTGCGGGTGGCTGAATTGGCATCCGAAGCTGGCCTGCCACGCGGCGTATTCAATGTTGTACCTGGTGGCGGGGCCGAGGTCGGAGAACCGATCGGGCGACACATGGAAATCGATATGGTTTCTTTCACGGGCTCGACTGTGACCGGCAAACGCTTCTTGTCCTACGCTGCGGAATCCAATGCAAAGGAAGTGGTGTTGGAAATGGGGGGCAAGAATCCCTGTGTCGTGATGGAGGACGCCGAAAACCTGGACATGGTGGCCCAACATATCGTCAATGGTGCCTTCTGGAACATGGGTGAAAACTGTTCTGCCACCTCGCGGCTGATCGTGCACAAGGATGTGAAATCCGAACTGTTGGAGCGCATCACCGCCCATGCCCGTCACTGGAACATCGGTAACCCTTTGGACCCGGAAACCCGAATGGGCGCGCTGGTATCCAAGGCGCATTTTGACAAGGTCTGTGGCTATCTCGACAAATCCGACGCCATCGTCTTGGGGGGTCAGGCGCATGGGGGCACCCATGTCGAAGCCACCGTGGTCGAAATACCCGACAATGACCACCAGATGGCACGCGAAGAGATCTTTGGTCCGGTTCTGTCGGTGATCACGGTCTCGGGATTTGATGAAGCTATCGCCGTGGCCAATGACACTGACTATGGTTTGGCGGCATCATTGTTCACCAGCAACGTCAAACGGGCCATTCGCGGCGCACGGGCGATCCGGGCGGGCACCGTCACCGTTAACAGCTATGGCGAAGGCGACATCACCACCCCGTTCGGAGGCTACAAGCAGTCCGGCTTTGGCGGGCGCGACAACTCGGTCCATGCCCATGATCAATATACCCAACTGAAAACCATCTGGGTCGACCTGAGCGACGATGCTGACGAGGCCGTGGATTGACCCGCTACACTGCCAAACGATTGCCGGTCCATCGCGGACCGGCAGCTTGGGCTGCAATTCTGGGGGAGGATACCCCTGGATTGGCTCTCAGTGAAAATACCACCGCCGATTTTGTTGTAATTGGCGGTGGTTTTGCCGGGTTGTCAGCAGCGCGGCGGCTGACCCAGTTGCAACCCAATGCGCGCATTGTTGTGCTCGAAGCAGGAGAGATTGCCCAAGGTGCAGCGGGACGAAATTCCGGGTTTATGATTGACCTGCCACATGATTTGTCCTCGGACGATTATGCCGGCAGCGGAGATGATCGCACGTTGATCGCCTTGAACCGACAGGCGCAGACCTTTGGACAGGCGGCCGTCGATGAATACGGGATCGAACCCAGTTTCTTTGACCGTGCGGGCAAGGTGAATGGGGCGGCAAGCGACCTGGCGCATTCCCATAACGTAAGCTATGCCAAGCACCTTGAAAGCCTGGGCGAGCCGTCAAATCTGCTCGACAGAGCGCAGATGGCAGAACTCACGGGCAGCACCCACTACCAATCAGGCCTGTATACCCCGGGCACTGTAATGTTACAGCCCGCGGGCTATATTCGTGGTTTTACCCACGGGCTACGTCGTGCCGGGGTGCAAATCTTTGAAAACAGCGCCGTGACGGGATTCATCAAACAGGGGCAGACCTGGCAAATCACGACGGATCGGGGCTTTGGTGTCAGCACTCCCCGCGTGATCCTGACGACGAATGGCCACCTCGAAAGCTTTGGCATCGAACGCGGGCGTCTGATGCAGTTGTTCCTGTTTGCCACTATGACACCAGAGCTGGATGCCGATGCCTTGGCCAAACTGGGCGGGCAACCGCGTTGGGGTGTGACCCCGTCCGATCCGATGGGCACCACCATGCGCCGGATTGATCGTGGGCAGGGCGGCAACCGGGTCATCACGCGGACCTGTGCCGAACTGATCCCCGGCATGTCTCCCTCACAGGCGGGTCTGGATCGGGCCAAACGCGTGATGCAACGCAAATTTGACACCCGGTTCCCACAGCTTGCCGGACTGCAGATGCAATATGCTTGGGCCGGACATCTCTGCCTCAGCTTGAACGGCGTTGCTGTCATGCGTGAAATCGACAACGGCGTGTATTCTGGCTGTGTGCAAAACGGGTTGGGCACTGCCCGAGGTACGTTGACCGGTATCGGGGCGGCGGATCTGGCCTGTGGTCATGAATCCGACATTTCCCGACACTTTTCGCGGGAAGCACGCCCCAAACCTCTGCCGCCCCAGCCGTTTGCGAAACTAGGGGCAAATGCGGTTCTACGTTGGAAAGAATGGCGCGCGCGGGACGAATAGGATCCTGCACGCGCCAAGGCGTCAATCTTCACCAAGCGGACGATCTGCGCCCAACATCCGCCCCATATATCCCAGGAAGTCCCAGATTGTGCCTTCCAGGTCATCCGGAGCCAATGGTCCGGTTTGATAATAGCGGGTGTTCTGGGCCTTCTGCAGGGTTTCCAACTTTTCCTTGTCCTCGGCGTTGAAGGATTTGCACAGGTCCACATAGGCCACGACCTCGGGATCTTCGGGGTCGGTTTTCAGCCCGCACACCCCCCAGCGGATCGCCACCTTGTCAGATCCGGCAGGGCGCAGACACAGGAACAGCGTGTAGTTCGACGCAATCGCGCAGACAAAGCTGGGATAGACGTTGAACAGGACCGAATTGTTCTTTTCCTCGTCCGTCATGTCCGCGTGGAACGGGCCGCGTGGTGGGAAATCGGGGTGGTAATAGGCGCGATAGGCGGTCCACCGGTCTTCGCCGGGGACCTTTTTGCACAATTGTGTCGGCGTCATCGGCTGCAATGTCTGTGGGTGTGTTGCAAACAGATGATACCCTTCCATGAAGTTCTCGGTCAGGTTCTTCCAGTTGGTGTTCCAAACCGTTTCATCCATGAACAGCAGGTTGCGGTCCTCGTGATGATAGTTGTGCAGAATGTTCTGCAATCCGCCCAGCTGTTCGGCCAGTGGTGCGGCAGTGCCGTCCAGATTGACAAAGATGAAGTTGTTCCAGATCTCGGTGTTCATCTGGGGCAGTTTGCAGCCTTTGAAATCGAAATTCTTGGCCTTCTTCATCAGCGGCGCGGTTTTCAGGCGGCCATCTGTGTCATAGGTCCAGGCATGATACTGGCAAACAAACGCGCGTTTGTTGCCGCTGGGGGCTGTTTCCACCAGATTACCACGGTGGCGGCAGACATTCGATAGCACATAGACCTGTTCATCGTGACCGCGTGACACCAACAACTGCTCACCGACCAGTTCAGTGGTAAAGAAATCACCGGGGTTTGGCACCTCTCCGACATGGCCCAAACAGATCCATTCCCGGCGAAAGATGTGTTCCTTTTCCAGTTCGAGAAAATCGGCCGACGTATAAAAGCTGGGCGGCATGGTGCGCGCTTGTTCACGATCCAGCGCTTTGAGCTCGGTCAGTTCATTGCGCAAGGCATCGACCGTTTTGATTTGGGTTGCGGGCATGTGATTCCCCTGCTGCGTTTCATCTGTGATCACAGTTTCGTAGCACGAAAAAATTCACGACGCCAAGGAAAATTCGCATCTCTTTTGGTCCCGCGCCCTGACGGGGACGGATCAGTTCATATAACCGACGTAAAAGTCATGTGTTTCGGCACCCAAATCGGGCAGGTGTAGGGCACGCAAAAAGACCGACCCCATTGCCCGGGATCGGCCTTGCTTTGGGATCAAATCTGACCTGTGATCAGGCCGCGATGCCCCGGATAACCCAAAAAATGACAGCCGACAGAAGCGCCGCAGCAGGCACGGTTATCACCCAAGCTGCGATAATTGTCAGGAAATGTGACCGACGTACCAGCTTGCGGCGCCGGCGTTCTTCTTTGGCAATGGTCGGACGGTCCGGGATCTCTACGCGCGCCTTCTTCAGGCGACGCTCTGTATCCCATTCGCGGAAGAACCCAACGCCGAACACACCACCTACGGCAATGTGGGTCGAGCTCACCGGCAACCCCAGCCAGCTGGCCACAATGACCGTAATTGCGGCTGACAGGGCCACACAATAGGCGCGCATCGGGTTCAGTTTGGTGATCTGGCTACCCACCATGCGGATCAATTTTGGCCCGAACAGGAACAGACCGAACGAAATCCCAAAGGCTCCGATGATCATGACCCAGAACGGTATGCTGACGGCCGCTGTGAAATCCCCGGACTGCGACGCCTGTACGATCGCGGCCAGTGGACCAACCGCATTCGCCACGTCATTTGCGCCATGGGCAAAGCTGAGCAAGGCTGCGGAAACAACCAGCGGAATGCCAAACAGAACCTTGAGCGACTTGTTGCGGTTTTCCAAACCTTCGGATTGGCGTCGGATGAACGGAATCATGGCCAACCAGATGCCGATCCCGACCGCAACACCGATTATCAGAGCCATCTGAATATCGATCTTGATGATCTTTTTCAAACCTTTGAGCGCCAGATAAGCGGCAAAGGCACCGGCCATAATACCGACCAGAACAGGCACCCATTTCCGTGCCGCAGCAATTTTGTCGGGCTGATAGACAATCCGTGCTTTGATGAACCACAGGAACCCGGCCGCTACGACACCACCCAAAACCGGTGAAATCACCCAGCTGGCAGCAATTTTGCCCATGGTGCCCCAACTGACGGCACCAAATCCGGCCGCCGCGATCCCGGCTCCCATCACGCCGCCCACGACGGAATGGGTGGTCGATACCGGTGCGCCGACCCAGGTCGCCAGGTTCACCCACAGAGCTGACGACAGCAGCGCTGCCAGCATCGCCCAGATAAAGACTTCGGCTGTTCCCATGCTTTCGGGTGCGATGATACCCTTGGCAATGGTCGATACCACGTCGCCCCCGGCCAACAAGGCACCCATACTTTCAAAAATCGCAGCAATGGCGATCGCACCGCCCATGGTCAGGGCATTGGCCCCCACCGCAGGGCCCATATTGTTGGCCACGTCGTTGGCGCCAATATTCAACGCCATATAGGCACCAAACCCGGCCGCAATCACGACGATCATCGTGTTACTGGTCTGCCCAAAGAACAATGCAGCGGCCAACCCGGCTAGAACAACAAAGATAAACGCGATACCCGGCCCAACCATCGGGCGGGCGGCATAGCTCGTTGCCTTTTCCAAGTTCGAAAACCGACCGAGATCCCGGTCAAGCGTTTCAAGGTGGCGGGGTTCAAAGTTTTTCTTGGTCATAGGGCCCTCAGCGGTTCTTGGTTCCAGCTCGTAGGTGGGGCGTCCGCGCTTTTCAACAGCTGATCGAAAATGCCCCCTACCTGGCTTTATTGACTTTGCCGGTGCGGCTTCTAGGGCACATTCTCAACAAAAATTGGCTCATGTCATGCTGCCGTTACAAAGAAGCCCCCGGAGATTTTTCTTCGGGGGCTTGCTTTGATTCTGGGTCATCCTGTTTTGTCAGGAGTTGATGATGTCATTCAGTGTTTTGCTTGGTCTCATGATCTTGTCTTTGAGCATGGTTGAGGGTTTGTAGTATCCGCCGATGTCGGCGGCTGGCCCCTGGGCTGTGGCGAGTTCGGCGAGGATGGTCTTTTCGCCGGTTGCCAGGGCCTGTGCGATGGGGGCGAAATGGGCGGCCAGCGCGGCGTCGTCGCTCTGGGCGGTCAGCGCTTCGGCCCAGTAGCGGGCGAACCAATAGTGGCTGTCGCGGTTGTCGGGTTCACCGACCTTGCGCGAGGGCGAGCGGTTGTTGTCCAGAATGCCCTGGGTCGCCACTTCGGCGGCGGCCCCCAGCACACCGGCCTTGGCATTGCCGCGGCTGTCGGCGAGAAAGTTCAGGCTTTCCCCCAGCGCACAGAATTCGCCCATGCTGTCCCAACGCAGGTGGTTCTGTTCCACCAGCTGCTGCACGTGTTTGGGGGCCGAGCCCCCCGCGCCGGTTTCAAACAGCCCGCCGCCATTCATCAGCTTGACGATGGACAGCATCTTGGCGCTGGTGCCCAGTTCCAGGATCGGGAACAGATCAGTCAGATAGTCCCGCAGCACGTTGCCGGTGATGGCAATGCTGTCCTGCCCGGCAGTGATAGTTTCCAGCGATGCCCGGGTTGCGTCGCGCGGTGCCATGATCTGGAATTTGTCGGCCACACCAGCAGCCTGCAGGGCGGGGTCCACATATTTGATCAGCTCGGCGTCATGGGCGCGGTTTGCGTCCAGCCAAAAGATGGCCTGGCTCCCGGTCAGGCGCTGACGGTCCAGCGCCAGCTGGATCCAGTTTTCGATCGGGGCCTGTTTCGCGGTGCAGGCGCGCCAGATGTCACCCGCCTCCACAGCGTGGGAATGCAGGGTGTCGCCATTGGCCAGAACGATGCGGATGGTGCCATCGGCTGCGGCCTCAAACGTGGTGGGGTGCGATCCGTATTCCTCGGCCTTCTGCGCCATCAGACCGACGTTGGCCACCGACCCCGCCGTGGTCACATCCAGAGCGCCATTGGCTTTGAAGAAGTTAATCGTTTCGTCATAAACCGTGGCATAGCATCGGTCGGGGATCACGCAATTGGTATCGCCCTTGGTGCCATTTGCGTCCCATCCCTTGCCACCTGCGCGGATCACCGCGGGCATCGAGGCGTCAATGATCACATCCGAGGGCACATGCAGGTTGGTGATACCCTTGTCGCTGTCGACCATATACATGGCTGGCCGGTCCGCGGTCACGGCGGTGATGGCCGCCATGATGTCGGCCCCGTGTTCTTCGCTGCCGCTGACCCGCTCCAGTAGATCGCCCAGACCCGAATTCGGGTTCACGCCCAGGGCGGCCATCTCGTCGCCATACTGGTCGAACACCGGTGCCAGCCAGGCGCGGACGGCATGGCCAAAGATGATCGGGTCGCTGACCTTCATCATCGTTGCCTTCATGTGCAACGAGAACATGGTGCCATCTGATTTGGTGTCTTCGATGGCATCGGCCAGAAAGGACGCCAGCGCACGCGCCGACATAAAGGTGGCATCGGCAACAGTGCCCGCTTCCAGCGTCCAGCCGTCCTTCAGCACGGTGATGGCACCGTCGGCATCGACGAATTCGATCCGGGCGTCACCGGCCTGCGCGGCGGTGATGGTGGCGGATTTTTCGTTTGCATAAAAATCGCTACCCGGCATCGAGCTGACTTTGGTCTTGCTGTCTGCGGACCAGGTGCCCATCGAATGCGGGTTGGCCTGGGCGTAATTCTTGACCGCGCGGGCGGCGCGCCGGTCGCTGTTGCCTTCGCGCAGGACCGGGTTCACGGCCGACCCTTTGAGCGCGTCATAGCGTGCGCGGGTCGCCCGTTCGGCGTCTGTGCTGGGCTCTTCGGGATAGGCCGGGATGTCATACCCCTGGGCCTGCAGCTCTTCGATGGCGGCCACCAGCTGAGGCACCGACGCCGAAATATTGGGCAGCTTGATCACATTGGCTTCTGCCGTCTTGACCAGTTCGCCCAGCTCGGCCAGGTCGTCATTCTGACGCTGCTCGGGGCGCAGGGCCTCGGGAAAGGCCGCGATGATGCGCCCGGCCAGGGAAATATCACGGGTGCCGACGCTCACTCCGGCCGCCGACGCAAAGGCGCGGATGATCGGCAAAAACGACGCCGAAGCCAGCTCGGGCGCTTCGTCTACGATGGTATACAATATGTCGGACTTGAAAGTCTCTGCCATGGGTCTCTTACCTTTTCTGCCCGTCCAGGGCCATGAGATCTGAGAAGGAACGCGCCGAACGACATCATGCCGTACAGCCGCCAACCGTATGCGGAACCCTGAGGTCACCCCTCCATCCGCACAAAAAAACAACGCACAATCCCAATAGATCAACACGCCAACAGGTTCAATCACATCAAAACGCGCATTTCGACACACCGCATAAATCAAATTCAACAGGGGCACCGCGTCGCCCGCAGGTCACGCAGACCTTTTGGCCATGTCTGCCAGCACTGCCATCGCGTCCTGTTCTCGCCCGTCCGGCACGAACAAGTGGTCATGATAGAACCCCGACACAGGGTTGACCCCCATGCCCTGCCCGGCCAACGCCGTGGTGATCCGCGCCAGAAAACCCACGGCTTCCAACGATGAATGCACACCCAAAGTAATCATGCGACTTGGGAACTCCCAGGTCAGTCCTGCCGCCTCGGCCTCCTCTTGCAACAAGATGAGCGTCACGCCTTCGGCCTCATGAAAGATCATCCTGGGGTGCACCCCATCCGGCACACCCCGGTCAGGCACTGTCGCAAACACATACAATCCCTTATCAAGCCTGGCCGACATAGATCCAACAAGAACATCCAAATTTGTCTCACCACCCATCGGCGTTCCTTTCATGATTGCGCTCCAACAGGCCGATTTGCTGCACGTGCAATAGCGATCTCCTGCTGTGTCGGCATAGAAGCCTGTAATCCATTCTGCGACAACCCTGCCACACGCAGATAGGGGATTTCGGTTTTTGGTTCTGGCGATATAACTGAGATCCCGATTTCCTGTTTCTGGAGCCGAACTTGGACACGCCTGCCCGTATTGCCCGCACTATCGCAACTGAAATCAGCGCCCGCCCAGACCAGGTCGGTGCCGCGGTCAAGTTGTTGGACGAAGGTGCAACCGTTCCCTTTGTGGCCCGCTATCGCAAGGAAGTGACAGGAGGACTGGATGATACACAATTGCGAACATTGTCTGATCGATTGTCCTATCTGCGAGAGCTGGAAGCCCGCCGTGACACCATCCTGAAGTCGATCAAGGATCAGGACAAGCTGACGGATGATCTGGCCAAAGCCATCGTTGCTGCGGACACAAAGGCCCAGCTGGAAGACATATATCTACCATATAAGCCCAAGCGCCGGACCAAGGCGATGATCGCCCGCGAAAACGGGTTGGAGCCCTTGGCGCAAGCCATTCTGGCAGACCGCAACGCTGATCCCGAACACGTGGCACAGGGTTTTCTGAGCGAAACCGTTGCAACGACCAAGGATGCGCTGAACGGTGCCCGAGATATCATCACCGAAGGGTTGGCTGAAAATGCAAATCTGCTGGGTGAATTGCGCGGATTTTTGCAGCGCGAGGCACGGTTGACCGCCAAGGTCATCGAAGGTCAAGAGCAGGCAGGGGCCAAGTTCAGCGATTATTTCGAACACTCCGAACTCTGGGCCAATGTTCCATCCCATCGGGCGTTGGCAATGTTGCGCGCCCAGAAGGAAGGGGTCGTGACTTTGGACATCGGGCCCGATCCCGAAGATGGCGCGGACCGGGCCGAAACCATCGTCGCTGCGCACCTGCAGACACGTGGCACTGGCCCTGGCGATCTTTGGCTGCGTAAGGTTGCAGGTTGGACCTGGCGGGTAAAGCTTTCGCTGTCGATGATGGTCGAACTGATGGCCGATCTGCGTGCTCGTGCCCAGGAAGAGGCCATTCAGGTCTTTGCCCGCAATCTCAAGGATCTGCTGTTTGCAGCCCCTGCCGGACCGCGCGCGACATTGGGGTTGGACCCTGGCATCCGAACCGGGGTCAAAGCTGCGGTTGTTGATGCGACAGGCAAATTGCTGGCCACCGAGACCCTGTACCCATTCCAGCCCAAGAATGATCTGCGCGGCGCACAAGCCACAATCTACAAGCTGATTGCCGACCACAAGATCGAGTTGATTGCCATCGGCAACGGCACAGCCAGCCGGGAAACCGAACGAATGGTGGCTGATACGATCAAAATGCTGCCTAAATCGGTCAAGGCACCGACCAAGGTCGTCGTGTCCGAAGCAGGCGCGTCCGTCTATTCGGCCTCGGAATTGGCGGCACGGGAGTTTCCTGATCTGGATGTTTCGCTGCGCGGCGCTGTATCCATTGCCCGTCGCCTGCAAGATCCGCTGGCCGAATTGGTCAAGATCGAACCCAAATCAATCGGCGTCGGACAATATCAGCACGATGTGGATCAACACCGGTTGTCCAAAATGCTCGAAGCCGTGATCGAAGATGTAGTGAACGCAGTAGGGGTGGACCTGAACATGGCCTCCGCACCTCTTTTGGCCCATGTCTCGGGGCTGGGTCCCGGACTGGCCGAGGCGGTCGTCGCCCATCGTGACACCAACGGGGCTTTTGCCTCGCGACGCGAGTTGCTCAAGGTGGCGCGTCTTGGGCCTCGGGCCTATGAACAATGCGCGGGTTTCCTGCGGATCCGAGATGGCAAGGAGCCATTGGATGCTTCCTCGGTTCACCCGGAAGCCTACAAGGTTGCGCGCGAGATCGTAAAAGCATGTGGCCGCGATATTCGTCAGATCATGGGCGACGACACAGCGCTGAATTCACTGCGCGCCGAACAATTCGTGACTGATACCTTTGGGCTGCCGACGGTCCGCGACATTTTTGCCGAACTGGAGAAACCTGGCCGTGATCCCCGCCCCAGCTTTGTAACTGCATCCTTTGCGGATGGAGTCGAAACGATGGCTGACCTGAAACCCGGAATGGTGCTGGAAGGAACGGTAACCAATGTCGCGGCCTTTGGCGCATTTGTCGACATCGGGGTACACCAGGATGGATTGGTGCACGTCAGCCAGCTGGCCGACCGATTTGTCAAAGATCCCCATGAGGTGGTGAAGACAGGTCAGGTGGTCAAGGTCACCGTGACCGAAGTCGATGTGGCGCGCAAACGTATCGGGTTAACCATGCGCAAGGATGGCGGGGCTTCGGCCCGAGATGATCGAAATGCACGGGGCCAGCGCACGGAACAGAAACGTGGTGACAAGGGCGGCCGCGGCAGCAATGCTCCAGGCGGGAAACAACCCATGAAATCCAGTCCCAAGGGTGGTGGTCAATCGACCGGTGCCCTTGGGGCAGCCTTGCAAGACGCCTTTAAGAAGCGGTGAAACCAGTGTGCGGGGGGCCTGGCCCCTCGCACGGTGTTCTCAAACCTTCTTTTGCCAATCGAATTGAATCACCAGATCGGCCAACTCGCTGGCGAGTTCCCTGAACTGTGATCGTTCACGCAACAGCATATGGACTTGCCGACGATCATGCAGCCCCCGGATCTGGCGGAACCGGAGATCATGCGGCGTCAGATGCGCGACTGACCGCGGCAAGATCGTCACCCAATTGCGCGTGTGCACCATGGAAATTAGCGACAAGGTATTGTGCACCGTCACATTGCATTCACCAAAGGCTGCCCGAAATTCACGGGTTTCGATCTGATTGCAGAGCGCATTCATGACGAACCCCGCGGCCATCACGTCAGCCAGATCCGGTGTGTCCCCTTGCAACGCCAACGGATGATCCGGCGCACAGATCAGACCGAACTCATCATCAAACAAGGGCAAGTTTTGTATACCGTTCAGGACGTGTTCGCCAGACACCACCCCCAGATCCGCCTGCCCCTGGAACAGGGCATCGATGACCTGCTGCGTATCCGTATCACGCAGTTCGATCATCAATTGTGGATGTCGTCGCGCCATGGTTTCGATCGCAGACGGAAACACCAGCCCCGCCACTGACGGAATGGACGCGATCCGGATCAGCCCCCGAGGGGCCTGTGCCGAGGTTTCTATGGTCTTGATCGTGTCGTCAAATTGGCGCAACTGGATCTGAGCCAATTCGAACACCTGCTGACCAAGGCCAGTCAACCTGTTCTTGCGTTCTCCTTCGAACAAACGCTGGTCCAGATGCTCTTCGAGCTGCTTCAACGTCATCGAAACCGCAGACTGTGTGCGCCCCAGCCGTTGGGCCGCTTCTGACAGGTTGCCCACCTGTGCAACCACGCTGAAACAGCGCAGCATTTCGATTTTGATGGCCATACTTCAATTTTCCTGAAACTGACTTAAACAGTTTGAATTTGACTGATGTCAGTTCCAGAGTCCATCCTGCCCTATCTCTTAGACATGTGTGGACCCTGGTAATGGCTGATACGAAACTGAACCTGATCGCTGGCGAATGGCTGACAGGCGAAAGCGAAATCGAAAACCGCAACCCTTCGGATCTGAGCGATCTGGTCGGCCTCTTTGCCCAGGCCAGCGCCGATCAGCTGGATGCGACGCTGGATCAGGCACGGATTGCACAGGCCGAATGGGGCGCCTACGGCATGGAGCGCAAACAGGCCGTCCTGATGAACATCGGCAACGAACTGATGGCCCGCGCCGAAGAGTTGGGCACACTGCTCAGCCGCGAAGAGGGAAAACCTTTTGCCGAAGGCAAAGGGGAAGTTTACCGCGCCGGTCAGTTCTTTACCTATTACGCCGCCGAATGCCTGCGTCAGCTGGGTGAAAACGCAGATTCCGTGCGCCCCGGCGTCGAGGTGGACGTGCGTCGCGAAGCGGTTGGTACCGTCGCCATCATCAGCCCCTGGAACTTTCCCACCGCGACCGCATCATGGAAGATCGCGCCAGCGCTGTGTTATGGCAACGCTGTGGTATGGAAACCTGCGAACATCACCCCCGCGTCCGCTGTGGCCCTGACCGAAATCATCAACCGTCAGGACATCCCCAAGGGTCTGTTCTCGTTGGTCATGGGGTCGGGCCGCAGCATCGGCCAGCGCCTGGTCGAAAGCCCCAAGGTCGACGCCATCACCTTTACCGGCTCAGTTCCGGTCGGCAAAGGTATCGCTGCGGCTGCAATCCAGAACCTGACCAAGGTTCAGATGGAAATGGGGTCGAAAAACGCGCTGGCTGTCATGGATGATGCTGACGTTGATCTGGCCGTCACCCTGGCCCTGGGCGGTGCCTTTGGCAGCACTGGTCAGAAATGCACAGCCAGCTCGCGTTTGGTGGTTCATGCCGCCGTGCACGATGCGTTTGTGGAAAAGCTGGTCGCAGGCGCGCAGGCAATGAAAGTCGGCCACGCGCTGTCCGACGGCATCCAGATGGGCCCCGTCGTCAGCCAGCAGCAGCTGAGCGAAAACCTGGCCTATGTGGATCTGGGCAAATCCGAAGGTGCCGAACTGGCCTGTGGTGGGCAGCGCCTGGAAATGCCGCACGACGGATTTTACATGTCCCCCGGCGTATTCCTGAACACCAACAACACCATGCGCATCAACCGCGAAGAGATGTTTGCCCCGCTGACATCCGTCATCAAGGTCGACAGCTATGAAGAGGCGCTGAGCGTCGTCAATGACACCAACTTTGGCCTGACCTCGGGCATCGTGACCCAGTCTCTGGCCCGCGCCACACATTTCCGTCGCAACGCGCGAACCGGCGTTGTCACGGTCAACCTGCCCACCGCTGGCACCGACTATCACGTTCCCTTTGGCGGGCGCGGGGACAGCTCATACGGGCCACGCGAACAGGGCAAGGCTGCTGCTGAATTCTACACAACTGTGAAAACGGCCTACATCTCGGCAGGGAGCCCCATGTAATGCGTATCGATTGCTTGCAGTACGCCAATTGGTCGGAAAAGATCTTTCGCCAGATGCGCGAAGGCGGTGTGGACGCGGTCCATGTCACCATCGCTTATCACGAAAATTTCCGTGAAACCGTGTTGAATTTCGAACAGTGGAACCGCTGGTTCGAACAATACCCGGATCTGATCATGAAGGGACGGTGGGCAAGCGATATCGACAAAGCCAGAGCAACAGGCCGCACGGCCATCTTCTTTGGCTTTCAAAACCCCAGCCCGATCGAAGACGACATCGGGCTGGTGGAAATCGTGCACACATTGGGTGCGCGGTTCATGCAGCTGACCTATAACAACCAGTCTTTGCTGGCCACCGGCTGTTACGAAGCCGAAGACACCGGCATCACCCGGATGGGCAAACAGGTCATCAAGGAAATGAACCGAGTCGGTCTTGTAGTGGACATGAGCCATTCGGCGGACCGCTCGACCATCGAGGCCGCCGAGATTTCCGAACGCCCAATCGCGATCACCCATGCCAACCCGCATGAATGGTCCCCTGCTCTGCGCAACAAAAAGGATGATGTCATCCGCGCAGTGACGGAAAACGGCGGCATGATGGGCTTTTCGGTCTATCCTCATCACCTGAAAGATAAATCGGACTGCACGCTCAGCAGTTTCTGCGAGATGATCGCACGCACGGCCGAAAAATATGGGGCAAGCCAACTGGGGATTGGCACCGACCTCTGCCAGGACCAACCCGACAGCATCGTGGAATGGATGCGCGTCGGACGTTGGTCCAAGGTTATCGACTATGGCGAAGGATCCGCGTCGGCTCCGGGGTTTCCTCCGATGCCGACATGGTTCGAAGACAACCGCCACTTTGGACAGATCGAAACAGGACTACGCGCGACCGGCCTGAGCAACGATGAAGTTGCCGGGATCATGGGCGGGAACTGGTACAGGTTCTTTGCCGACAACTTTGGCCCCCGAGGGTAATCCCCGGGGTTGATAAACAAGGGTTTGACCATATGGAAACAGTCGCGCAGACCACCATACCACGGCGTGATCCTGCGACAGTCATGCGATTGTCGCGCCTGGGATCTCTGCATCAGTGCCGCCTCAGCTTCATGCGCATCCTGACCCGGCGCATGGCGCGCGAAAACTGGCGTTTTGAGCGTCCGGTTTTCGAGATCGACGCCAAGGGCGTTGGCCACGCCGTCTTTTCGGCCATCGGCCCGGATCGCACCTATTCGCTGATCGCATTTGCACATGATCTGCCGCCGGAAATGCGCTCGGACCGGGTGATTGCCACCGCATGGGACGCGACATTCACCCTGTTTGACGGAGTTCCGACCCAGGCCGACATAGACAGGTTGCACCAGAACGTTCCCCATCAGGAAGCGGGCCGCGTGCAGGAGACCGAACTGTCGGTATCACGCGCCAACCGGTCTGTACGCCTGTGGGAGCATTTTGTTAGCTCATTGGCCGCCGGTCACCAACCCAATCGCGAAAAAACCGCTGCTGTTGGATATTTGATGCGCACCACCGCCGTTTATGGGTCGGGCAAGTTGGGCGCGGCGGATCGTGAAAAATCCGCCAACCGGCCCGAAACCATGGTCCCATTCCAAGTGGAAATGCTGTCGGTATTTCTAACCCGATGGTTTGTGCGCGATCTGGTCAATCACATGGCCCACGCCCGTGGTGGCGACACGGCTGTTGAACTCGACCCGGATATTGCGCTGTCACTTGGTATTGGCAATTCAACCGGGCTGGGCATGGCCCCCTATATCGTCAACCACCCCGTTCTGTTCAACAATTGGATCATGGCCCGCGAAGAGGCAATTGCCAGGGTGCGTTCAGTTGAAACCGCCAACACAGAAGAGGTCGACACCTTCCGTCACCTATTGCGCCGGTCGGAAAAAACCGTGGCTCTGTGGCGGTCCGAACACCCGATCCAAATTGATAAACTGGCCGATTTGCGTGCCGATCTGGACAAGATCAACCGCTTTGTCGCGGCAGATGATCTGATCAACGATCTCCCATGGAACCGCCTCTATTCATGGGCAGAACAGAACCTGAGCGAAGAAGGTCAGGAACTGGTCGCATCGTTGATCCTGGAACCATATGGCGAATTGGTTGATGGGTTGGCGGACTGCATGGCTGATTTCGACACCAATGCCTTCCGCATCAACGGCGCTATGAGCGTTGGTCAAGTCAACGAACTGTTGTCCGGGTGTTTCGGTTGGGGTTTTAACACGGATTGGCAGGCCGCCCAGAACTGTGCCCGCGCCTGGTATGTCTCTGAGGAAAAGCTGGAACCCCGTCTGGGCGAACGCTTTGAAGAACCGGTGGCAGATTATGAACAGCCTTTGGCACCAGCCCGTGACGCTGCAGCACTACACGCGACGTTGAACCAATGGCCGGCGGAAACGCCGGTGGCGGAATTCCTGCTAAAACATCCCGAACACCGCCACATGGTGCGCCGCGCCCAGATCAATGCCCGCGCGCCTTATGCGGAAATCCACGACAACACCATCAGCTCAACCGTGCTGCCCATCGATATGCTGCGGTGCAAGCTGGCGTTCTTTGGGGCGACCCATTTCGATCCGCGGTCAGACCGCTGGGTGCGCATCAGCATGTATGGCGGCGCGCCCTACCCCAATGATCTGACAACCAGCGACCCTGATCGCTGGGTCTACCCCGAGTTGGAGGGCGCGCAATGAGTTTTGCATTGAACGAAGTCGAAGCCACCGCCAAAAAAGCGACACGCGGCGCGGCCTACACTTGGGGTTTGGCCGAAGAAGCTTCCAAAGCGACCCGTTGGCTGTGCGCGCAGGGCATGGATGGATGCGCGGCCTTGGCCGGTTTGCTACGCAAGACAGACCGTGCCACAGATATGGCTCCCGTATCGCTGGATGGAAATTGGCACGGGGCATCGGGCCGATTGTGCGCTCTGATTGCTGGGGCCAGCCTCTCGGATTGTGCCTATCGGCTGCCACAGGGCGAGATCCACATGGAAAACGTCATCGCGCCGCAGCTATTGATTCCGTTCGCCGCCGCGGCTGCCCGTCAATTGGGTCAGCCCGTCACCATTGGCTGGGGTGACGTTGAAATCGCGACAGATGGATCCAGGCTGGACGTGGCGGACATGCCAACCACCGCCATCGCCGAAATCGTCACCGTCCGTTTGGGCGGGCAGATAGGTCAGCCAGTCGCCCAGCACAGCCGCGCGACGCCGGACGTGAATGACTGGACCTATTTGAACGAACTAGCCGGGCGCACCTACGCCCCCGCAACCGAAGAATCCCGTCTCAAGGGGGCCGGTGCTGGCCTCTCCGATAACGACTGACACGCCGAGGACACCATGATTGAAACCAAAACACTGACTCTTGCCGAGATCGAAGACCTGTCCTTGCGCGCCCTCATGGCCGCTGGCACATCCGAAGAAAATGCCCGCCCGCTGGCCGCAGCAACTGCCCAGACCGAAGCGGACGGCGTTGCAAGCCACGGATTGGCCTATATTCCGATTTATTGCGAACATGTGCAGTGTGGCAAGGTTGATGGGCAGGCCAAACCGGTGCTGACCCAACCCCGCCCTGGTGTGGTCAAAGTCGATGCGGCCACAGGGTTCGCCCATGCGGCCATCGACATGGGTTTCGAAACCCTGATCCCGCTGGCCCGGGAACAGGGAATTGCCGCATTGGCGATCAACAACAGCTATAATTGTGGTGTTCTGGGCTGCCATACATACCGGCTGGCCCAGGCCGGACTGCTGGGCATGGGGTTCACCAATGCACCTGCGTCCATCGCGCCCTCGGGCGGGTCCAAACCCGTTGTCGGGACCAATCCGTTTTCCATCGCCGCCCCCGGAGCTGACGGGCAACCCGCCCTGTTGATCGACCAAAGTGCCAGCACCATCGCCAAATCCGAAGTGATGAAACACGCCCGCGAAGGCAAATCGATCCCGGTTGGTTGGGCATTGGATAGCGAGGGCAACCCCACCACGGACCCCAACGTTGGCCTCAAAGGGTCCATGGCCCCTTCGGGTGGATACAAAGGCGTGGGCATCGCCCTACTGACCGAAATCATGGCCGCCGCAATGACCGGCGCGACGCTGGGCATAGATGCGTCGCCGTTTTCCGGCACCGCAGGCGGTCCCCCAAAAACCGGACAATTCTTTATCGCCATTGACCCGGGCCAGACATCGCAGGGCGATTTCGCCGCGCGCATGTCAGCGCTGGTGGCAGCCATCCACGAACAGGATGGTGCCCATCTTCCTGGCGATGGACGTCAGGCCAAGCGGCGCAAGTCCGCTGAACACGGCGTTGCAGTCAACGTCGCAACTTTGGAGCGGATCAACGCGATTCTGCTCTGACACGACAGTTTTCTCGACACATGTGTCGTTTCTTGACCGTTTTCCACCGGACAAGAGCAAGTGCAAACGGCGCAATTGGGAAAACTAGGACAATTGTGTGAACAGGGAGGAACACATGTCTATCAAACAACCCTTTACCGATCTCCAGATCCCCAAAGCTGGTGGCGGTTTTTACGAAGGTCACAGCGTCGAGATCGCCTTGCTGAGCAAGGGGATCATGGTCGCGCTGGTGATCTGGGCATTGATATGGCCAGCCAACGCCAATGGCGTTCTGGGCAGCCTGAACTGGCGCCTGCTGGAAGATTTCAATGCCTTCTATATCATCATTGTTGGCCTGTTTTCCTTCTTCCTTTTGGTTGTCGCGATTCTGCCCAGCACGGGTAAACGCGTGATGGGAACCCCGGGTGAAGCACCGGAGTTTTCGAACTTCTCATGGTTCTCGATGATGTTCGGGGCTGGTCTGGGCGTCGGCCTGATGGTTTTCGCCACCGCAGAACCTCTGGGCCTGTGGGGATCAAACCCCGAAGTCCTGTCCGGCAATGTAGCGCCGAACACCGAAGAGGCCGTTCAGTCTGGATACCGTTATACGTTCCTGCACTATGGCTTCCACGCATGGGCCATCTATGTGACCACAGGTCTGGCGTTGGCCTACTACGCCTATACCCGCAACATGCCATTGACCATCCGATCGGCCCTGACACCATTGTTCGGTAGCCTGATGAACGGCTTCCTGGGTCACGTCGTAGACGTTCTGGGCGTTGTGGCAACCATTCTGGGTGTTTCCGTGACCATCGGCTTCGGTGTCTCGCAGTTCATCGACGGCATGTATGCCATCACGGGTATGGAATGGATGATGGATATGACTGGTGACGCACCCAAACCGGGTACAGTCGGTCTGGTAGCAGGTCTGTTGGTCATCATGAGCATGTCGATCCTGTCCGCCGTGTCGGGTGTTGGCCGCGGGGTGAAATACCTGTCGAACCTCAACCTGGTTCTGTCGATCATCCTGCTGATGACTTTTGTTATCTTTGGATCGTTCCTGTTTGCCATGTCGACTTATGTGTCGGCTTTTGTTGACTACATCCTGCACTATGTATCGCTGTCTTTTGGTGCCTTTGGTCCAATGTCTGCTGACGCATTTGCGGCGGGGCTGCCTGCTGATGCCGCACCGCATGCTGATGCGCTGCGCGGTGGTGCAACCAATGCATGGGGATCGTTTGCCGGGTTCAAATCCGGCCTGGAAGGCGAAGCTGCCAACCTGTCCGACGAAGTTCTGACCGCTGCCTACGCGGCTGGTGAACAGGGTCGTCAATTCGGCTGGCAGGCCGGATGGACCACGTTCTATTGGGCTTGGTGGATCGCGTTCTCGCCATTCGTTGGCCTGTTCCTGGCCCGCATCTCCAAAGGTCGTTCGGTACGTGAATTCATCATCGGCTGCGTGTTCGCACCTGCCATGGTTTGTTTCGCGTGGATGACCATCCTGGGCGGAACTGCGATTGATCTGGAGCTGACCGGTAATGCGGAAGGTGCCATCATCGGGGCCTCCAACACTGCGAAACTGTTTGTCACCTTGGGCGAAATGATTTCGGGTGGGTTCCTGTCGGCCATCACTATCATGTGTGTGGTCCTGATCATGACCTTCCTCGTCACGTCGGCGGACTCGGGCATTCTGGTGATGAACACCATCATGTCCGGCGGCGAACAGCAAACCGGCATCAAACACCGTATCGTTTGGGGTCTGTTGTTGACGTTGGTGATCGCGACCTTGCTGATCGCAGGTAAAACCAACGGTGGTGCCGATCCGATGGAAGCGTTGAAGAGCGCGATGATCATCGGCGCACTGCCCTTTACCATGGTCATGGGCCTGATGTGTGTGGCCTTGGCCAAGGCATTGTTCCGCGACAGCCAGCGCGACAAAGCTGCGGCCGTGGCGACCAGCGCAGCCGAATAACGCCAAAGGGTTTGCCCCTTAGCGGGTCAGGCCACTCTTCCGGAACGCGTGCAGGGTCAAACCTGCGCGCGTTTTCCGTTCTCAACCCTTTAACGTCGTTGCGTGCGCTTCGCGCATTGTCAGGGCCGACTGACGTATTTCATCCGAGATCTGGGTCAGCTGTGAGGCGAGCGGGCTGGATTTGCGCCAGATCATCCCGATGCTGCGCGACGGCTGCGGGTCCGGAAACCGCGACACCGCCACCGAAGCGGACCGGGTTTCAACCTGCAGAGCCATCTCGGGGATCAACGTTACGCCAATCCCGGCATTCACCATCTGAACCAGCGTCGACAGGGTGCTACCGTCCAGCCATTCCCGCGGACGTGCCGATTGGATATTGCAAAAGGTCAGCGCCTGATCACGGAAACAATGCCCCTCTTCCAGTAAGAGAAGCCGCATTTCGCGCAGCATGTCCCGATCCGGCACCGGTTTGTTGGCATCCACACCAGGGCGGATCAGCACAAAATTCTCCGAGAACAGATCAACTTCGGCAAAGGCAGGATCAGAAATCGGCAGCGCCAGAATGGCCGTGTCGATGCGCCCTTCGGCCAGTTCCTGCAACAGGTTCGGTGTCAGGGTTTCGCGCACATGCAGATCAAGATCCCCATGCGACTGTGACAAATCGCGAATGATCTGAGGCAACATATAAGGAGCGATGGTCGGAATTACCCCAATTCTGAGCCGTCCCACCAAGCGCTCCTGCGACGCCCGCGCCAGTTCGCCCAGCTCTTCGACAGAGCGCAGGATGTCGCGAACCCGCACCGCAAATTCTTCGCCGAACCCCGTCAATCTCACCTGGCGGGCATTGCGTTCGAACAGCGTCATGCCCAGCGATTCCTCCAATTCTCGGATCTGCACTGACAGCGCTGGCTGGGAAATCGACCGGTCATCAGCAGCGCGACCAAAGTGACCGATGCGCGCCAGCGCCTCGAAATAGCGCAGTTGTCTGAGAGTAAAGTTGATCATAACCTTTTCCTATCGTTACGATCAGAAAATGCAACTTAATCCAATCAATTTCCTTTGCTAGAATTATTCTAAGCACGCACCAAAGGAGCCATCCACCCAATTTCAATGCCCTGAATAAACATGCATCCGCACCCAGGCGGGGCCTGGACCTCAATAAGATTCAACATGTTAAGCCACGATCGGAGAACACTATGGACGGAAACGATATGAACACTTCGGGCGGATGCCCGGTCATGCATGGGGCTGTCGGCAACGGCGTCAGATCGAATCGCGATTGGTGGCCAAACCAGCTGAACCTCAAAATCCTGCATCAGCATTCACCGAAATCCGACCCGATGGGCGCTGATTTCAACTATACCGAAGAATTCAAGAAGCTGGATCTGGGGGCGTTGAAGCAGGATCTGTATGCGTTGATGACTGACAGCCAGGATTGGTGGCCGGCAGATTATGGGCATTATGGTCCGTTCTTCATCCGCATGGCGTGGCATGCAGCTGGCACCTATCGCAGCGCAGATGGTCGGGGCGGTGGATCAACCGGCAACCAACGGTTTGCCCCGTTGAACAGCTGGCCCGACAACGGCAACCTGGACAAGGCGCGACGTCTATTGTGGCCGATCAAGCAGAAATACGGAAATCAGATTTCCTGGGCCGATTTGATGATCCTGGCAGGCAACTGCGCAATTGAATCCATGGGCGGCAAGACCTTTGGGTTTGGTGGGGGTCGTGCCGACATATGGGCCCCAGAAGAAGACATATATTGGGGTATTGAAGACACCTGGCTGGGCGACGAACGCTACTCTGGTGAACGCGATCTGGAAAACCCATTGGCTGCGGTGCAGATGGGTCTGATCTATGTGAATCCCGAAGGCCCCAACGGCGACCCAAAGGTGCTGGCATCGGGCCGGGACATCCGCGACACTTTTGGCCGCATGGGCATGAACGACGAGGACACTGTGGCGTTGGTCGCCGGGGGGCACACCTTTGGCAAGGCACATGGCGCGGGAGATCCGTCCCATGTCGGACCCGAACCCGAAGCAGCCCCAATCGAGGCCATGGGCTTTGGCTGGCTCAGCACCCACGCCAGCGGCAAGGGCGGTGACACCATCACCAGCGGCATCGAAGGTGCCTGGACGGCAAACCCGATCAAATGGGACAATGGTTATTTCGACCTGTTGTTCGGTTATGACTGGGACCTCACCAAAAGCCCTGCGGGTGCCTGGATCTGGGAACCTGTCGGCGTCACCGAAGAAGACATGGCCCCTGCCGCTCATGACGCGACGCAAAAGGTCAAGACCATGATGACCACCGCCGATATGGCGATGCGCATGGATCCGATCTATGGCCCGATATCGAAACGCTTCCACGAAAACCCGGATCAATTCGCCGAGGCCTTTGCCCGTGCATGGTTCAAGCTGACCCACCGCGACATGGGGCCCAAGGCGCGCTATCTGGGGGCCGAAGTTCCGGCCGAAGACCTGATCTGGCAGGACCCGATCCCCGCCTCGGACACCAATGTCACGGACGCGGATATCGCTGCGCTGAAAGCATCGGTTCTGAACGCGGACCTGAGCGTGTCGGAATTGGTTGCCACCGCCTGGGCGTCGGCTTCGACTTTCCGCGGGTCTGACAGTCGCGGCGGTGCCAACGGTGCCCGCATTCGTCTGGCCCCGCAAAATGGTTGGGAAGCCAACGACCCCGAGCAACTGGCCCGTGTTCTGGACACTCTCGAAGGGGTCCGTACCGCCTTCAACGCCGGATCCGGTCATATCACCATGGCTGACCTGATCGTGCTGGCAGGATCGGCAGCGGTAGAACAGGCCGCGCGCGATGGTGGCCATGATGTCGAGGTGCCCTTTGCACCGGGGCGTGGTGATGCAACGGCCGAACAAACAGATGCCGAAGGGTTCGACGTTCTGGAACCGGTAGCGGACGGGTTCCGCAACTATCAGCAAAAGCAGTTCAGCGTCTCTGCCGAAGAACTGCTGGTCGATCGGGCACAGCTGTTAACATTGGGTGCGCCAGAGATGACCGTTCTGGTCGGTGGTCTGCGGGTTCTGGGTGCCAATAGCGGTGGCAGCAAACATGGGGTGTTCACCAATCGGGTCGGCACGCTGAGCACCGACTTTTTTGTAAACGTGTTGGATATGGGCACCGAATGGAAAGCCAGCGCAGATGCACCCGGTACATTCAACGGTCACGATCGGAGCACTGGTGACGTTAAATGGACCGCAACCCGGGCCGATCTCGTTTTCGGCTCGAACTCGCAATTGCGGGCCCTGTCCGAAGTGTATGCCCAGAACGACAATCAGGCAGCCTTTGTCTCTGATTTCGTCGCCGCCTGGACAAAAGTGATGAACGCGGACCGCTTTGACCTGAGCTGACCGGGATCAACCGGGCGTGGGTTCGTCCCACGCCCGACTTACACCCAGGCCAAAGTGGCAGCAGCCAGAACCAGGTATCGCGTGCCTTTTGCCACCGTGACCAACACCAAAAAGGGAACCAGCGGCTCCCGCATCACACCGGCAACCACGGTCAGTGGATCCCCGACAATCGGCAGCCAACTGCCTAAAAGCGACCAACGACCATACCGGTGATACCACCCCTGTGCTCGGTGCAGCTGTTGATCATTGACGGGAAACCAGCGTTGATCCCGATACCGTAGCAAAAACCGACCCAGTACCCAGTTGACTACCGACCCCAAAACATTCCCTACCGTCGCCACACCCAACAGGGCACCCACCGAATGGCTCCCGTTTAACAACAGTCCGACCAGGACTGCTTCGGATTGCATCGGCAGAACCGTCGCCGCGATCAACGCCGAAGCAAATAGGCCCAGGTAACCAATCATGGCGTCTTTCCCCCGGGATCCAGGGGTCCATTAAATGTTCCAAACACAAAAAGTCTGGCTCCCCAGTATCAGTGCAATCGCTACCTTGTAGCTCTGTGACGCGACGAGAACCATCATTTAACTGCCTGACGAGCGCCCGGCAGCGTTATGCCGTGCATGATCCCGGTTGGGGTGTTGTTCTCCCTCCGTCTGAGGGCCGTCTTTCGTCGTGCCGGAGAGGCGAACAATCGCTTTCCAACCCACCAGTCCGGGAAGCTCCTTACCCCTTTTTTCGCCGTACCTGAAATGACCCTAATTGAGCCGATTATCCTGCATCCGGTACCAGGCAAAAGCGGGTGGTAGCGACCAGCGCCGAAATGGACCCAGTTCGAACCGGCGCAACCGGCGCTGCATTAAATCGGGATGGGGCAATTCGCGGCGACCCAACGCCAGATCAGCAATCAAAGCCCCAGAGTAATTTGCCATCGTTACGCCATTGCCGTGATACCCAAAGGCACCCCACATATTATCAGCGCCCGGCAACGCCCCTGCAAAAGGCAACAGATCGCGGGTCATGCAGATCAGACCGGACCAGAAATACGGCGTCTCGACATGCGCCCAGGCCGGAAACATCCGGTCAAAATCCGCCCGGGCAATGGCCCGGGTACGGGTCAAATGGGCTTCGCTGACCCGCACTGAGCCGCGCAAACCCAACATCATTCGATTGTCTGGCAACAGGCGAAAATAGTGCAGCAATGTCCGCGTATCGACGAACATTTGGCGACTGGACCACCCCTGGGCAGCGATTTCTTGATCGCTCAAGGGGCGGGAGACCAAAATGTTCGATTGCACCGGCAAATATCGGTTGGCCATCGCACCGGGCACGTCGTCGCTGGAGTATCCGTTGGTGGCAATCAACAGCTTGTTTGCCCGGACTTGCCCCTGTGGCGTGGTCAACACATGTGCCCCGTCCCGATGAACCGCAGAGACCGGCGTGTTGGAAAACATGCGAACGCCTGCTGCCTTGACCGCACGTGTCAAACCCAAAACAAACTTCATCGGGTTCAACGCAAACCCGATCGGCAAATGCCCCGCAGCGTAAAAATCGGGACTGTCCATACCCTGCTCGGCCATTTCACCCTTGGGCACAAACCGGTAGGGCAACCCATAGCGGGCTGAGTAGCTTTCTCCATAAGCCCTGAGACCAGAAATCGCTGCAGGTGTATGGGCAACAGAGGTATAGCCGTCGGAATGCCGGTCAACATCCAGCTCGAACCGGTTCAGATATCCATCGACCAGATCCACACCGCCCCGTTCGGCTTCGAAATACTGCTGTGCGTCGGTTTGGCCAAACCGACGAATGATATAGTCGTCCTCGACCTTGGATCCGCCCACGGACACCAGACCACCATTGCGCCCCGAGGCACCCCACCCGGGCGTCTCGGCATCCACCAGCACGACATCTGCGCCCGCCTCGGCCAGATGCAACGCCGCGGACAAACCCGTATAACCTCCACCGATCACGGCAAATTCTGCGACCACTTCACCGGTCAATTCCGGGTATTCCGGTCGTTGTTTGGGCACTGTGTCGTCCCAAAACCGGTCACGGATCGGGCGGTTCTGGTAGGCCATGGGTTCATAAATGCGCTTCATGTCTACCCCCTCCGGTTACAGTTTGTCGCGCAAGGAAAACCACAGCATCGCCAAAACCAAAAGAGGGGATCGCAACGCCGGGCCACCCGGAAAAGTCGGCGTCGGCACCTTGGCCATCAGGTCGAAACGTTCGGCTTGACCAGATATTGTTTCGGCCGCGATCTGACCTGACAAGGTGGCCATCGCCACACCATGCCCTGAAAATCCCGAACAACTGATCACATTACCTGCCAGCCGCTCAAAATGGGGCATCCGGTTCATGGTGATCCCCAATGTCCCACCCCAGGCGAAATCAATTCGGGTCTCTTTGAGTTGGGGATAGATTTCGAGCATCGGGCGGCGCACCGCCCCCGCGATGTCATCAGGAAATTTGTAGCGATAGCTTTCGGTGCCGCCGAACAGCAACCGATGGTCATCTGAGAACCGGAAGTAGTTCACCACAAATTTGCTGTCGGCCACCGCATGATTGTTTCGGATCAGGTTTTCTTGGGCCTCGGGTGACATGGGTTCGGTGGCAATGATGTAATTGTTGATCGGCATCACCCGTTCGGCCACGTGACGGTTCACATCTCCCAGATATCCATTGCACCCCAGCACCACGTGATCCGCCCGGATTTGGACCTGATCGGTATTTACCGTTGCCCGGGTTCCATGCTCCAAGTCGGTCATGCGCGTCTGTTCATAAATCCGCACACCGGCCGCAACTGCCATGCGGGCCAACCCCAATGCCAGTTCCAACGGGTGAATATGACCGGCCTCCATATCAATGGATCCGCCAAAGTAAGCAGGAGAGTTAACCAGGTGCCGGCATTCTTCGGTATCCAGAAAACGCACCCTGTCATAGCCATAGTCGTCGTTCAGCTTGCGAACATAGTCGCGGCTGTGTGCCACATAACGTTTGCGATGATCCGCGTGAATGATCCCATCATGAAAGTCCGCATGGACAAAATCGGATTTGGCCAGGCCGCGGACCAGATCGACCGACTGGTTCGCGATGGCCCAAAGCGCCCGGGCGTGATCAACACCCAGCATGTTTTCCAGTTCTTCCTGGTCGACCCGCTGCCCCTGCCCGACCTGCCCTCCATTGCGGCCCGAAGCGCCAAAGCCGACGCGTTGTGCTTCGATCAGGATCACGTCATATCCCCGCTGCGCCAGATGCAGCGCAGTCGACAGCCCTGTGAACCCGCCACCCACCACACAGACATCGCACTGCAGTTGCCCCTGGGCCTGAGCAAACGGAGCCAGCGGCGTTGCGGACGCTGCATAATAAGAGGCCGGATAGACCCCCGGTTGGTCATTGACGGTCAACAGATCCACAGAGGGCCCCATGTCATGCGCTCCGGTACGGCCCGGCGCGTCAGGTGTTGCGATTTCGCGTTGCAGGTCGACACCGGTCAAAGCAACCGGATGGACAGAGGCGACGTTTGACCAAATTTATGATCAAATTATCATTCCTGTCAATCAATGCCGGACGGCACCTGGAGGTCTTTTGGTCTCATTTTCTGTCAAACCAGCCACTTCCTGCCAACTTGGTGTCGTATGATACAGCTTGACAAGAAAAACCCACTCCCCTTTGTTTTGATCAAATGACGGTTCTCCAACACCATCATGCTCCAAACCAATATACCGAACATGTTTTCTTCTTGCACGCCTTTGGCGGCCTCTCCAAAAAGCAATCTAACCTGACCACCAAAACACAAGAGGACAGATATCTTGAACCGGGGGCTGATGTATCTGGCTGTCTTTGTCGGCGGTGCGTTTGGGTCGGTTCTGCGCGAAGTGTTTTCTGCTCAAATCCCCGGCCTGCCATTTCTAAGTGCAACGTTCGCCATCAATGTCACCGCCTGTCTGGTGCTGGGATATCTGTATGCGATACGTCACCGGGTCCATGCCCATATCGTGCATTTGGGAGCAGTTGGATTTTGTGGCGGGCTGTCGACGTTTTCGTCCTTTATGGCAGAGATTGCCCGGTTTGCAGCCGACGGCAGCATTCATGTGATCACCGCACCGGGTCTGGAAATCCTGTGTGGTCTGGGTGCCGCCATGATCGGAGAGACCATCGGTCGCTGGATGTATGGGGGGGGCGATTTTCATGACTGACCTCTATCTCCATGGTCTCTTTGCACTGGGTGGTGGGCTGGGTGCTGTCCTGCGTCATTGGATTGCCCAGGCGATCACCCATGACCTGCCGGTCTCGACCCTTGTCGTAAATGTCATGGGAAGCCTGCTTTTGGGTGCCTGGATTGCCAACCTGGGCGGCCTCCCTTCGATGGGAGAAGAAGAGCGTCAACTGGTATTCGGCTTTTGCGGTGGGTTCACCACCTTTTCGAGCTTTGCCTATCAGACCCTGAAATTGCACCGCGACCGCAGCGTTTTGACCGCGGCAGGCAACATCGGACTCAGCCTGATCCTGTGTGGCATCGGTTTCTGGTTGGGCCTATGGGGCGTTGGCGCTTTGCTTGGCTGATCCGCTCATCCGATCTTCTGCACCAACCCGGCATCTTCCAGCATTTCGCGGTCCGGCAAGTCACGCAAGGATTTGAGGTCAAACATCATCAGAAACTTTTCCGTTGTTACATAAGTATATGGCGCACCGGGGCGGGGGCTGCGCGGACCCGTCGAAATTAGTTCGTTTTGGCGAAGTCGGGAGATCACGTCGCGCGAAACGTCCTTGCCAAAAATGTCTTCCAACCCGGCCCTGTCCAACGGTTGATGATAGGCAATGGCGCCCAATACCGCGACTTCGAACTCGGAAAGGTCCAGCGACTGATCCCGTACATCCGCTGCGGCCCGGATCACGACACCGAATTTCGGGCGGGTCCGCAAGCTCCAGCTGTCTCCAACCGCCATCACTTCGTAGGGGCGGTCCACCAGATCCGCCTGAATATCGTCGATCAACAGATCAACCGACACGCCCTGACCAACCACACGTGCCAAATCGGCCCGCGGCACCGGTGTGGCACTGGCAAATAGCACCGCTTCGATCCGATGCATCCATTCGCGCCAGCGTTGCGCCTGCGGCAAATCCTTCAGTTCGCGGTCCAGATCTGACGCATCCTTTTTCCTGGCCATGTTTACACCCCGTAGATGCGAAAACTGGGTCGGCCAGTCAGCTCCCGAATGACACCCAGGCTGACCAGCCGGTCGCACAGACGGCGGGCCGCCCGATCGGTCATGGGCTGTGAAGTCCCCCGAACGATTGGTGTCAGCATGGTTCCAGGGAAAACTGCGTCCTGTGTCAGAAACAACTCGACCGCCGCATCCGATGCCTTGGCCCGCAGCTTGGGGGCCGCCGCCCGTAGCTGTTCGGCGCGCCGCTCCAGATCCTGTGCGATCCGAATGGCTTGGGTTGCCGCCTGAGTCAAAGCCTGGTGACAGCCGGTCATATTTTTTTCCCCATCGGCGGCCTGCCGCACCAATTTGCGCGGCAAGGTCCAACCCAGTAATGGCACCGGTTGGAACCATCCCAACGCCCGTGCCAGGACCACATCGGCACAGATCAACGCCGCAGTTTCCGCCCGCGGCCATCGGGTCAACATTTGCACCAAAACAGATGTCGCCCCGCCGACCGGATCCCCATGTCCGGCCTCGGCCACCAGCGCGGGAACGTCTGGCCCCAATGTCGCTGGGAGCAGATCAGTCAGCAGGTTGAGCCAATTGCGGTGGGTCATCGGCAAACGGGTTGCCTGCGACCACAGCGAGAACACCTCCCCTGCCGGTCCCAACGCCTCGCCCGCACGGTGCAGACATACCGCATCGCGAATGTCGCCGGGGCTATCGCGACGCCCTTCCAGCGTCAGGCAATATTCCGTGGCCTGCAATGCCAACCTTTGACGCAACAACGCCCCCGGAACGCTGGCATGTCGTTGCGCGACGAACGGATGCAAGACAGCCAACGCGGCACCAGAGGAAAATGCGGCCATCTCTGCCGTTTCACCACGCCGGGCTGCAACCCATGCAGGAATTTCAGCGCTATGGCCGGTGGATTGGTTGGACAAGGGCAGGATAGGTTTCATCCCGGAAACCTTAACAGCGCACGGCGGTTGGTACCATCCAAATGCAGGTGAACCGCCGCAGTTTGGGATCCGGCCATTTTTTGCCACATCCTCGGGGGCCTTGAACGCGCGACCGGGGCATAACGGGATCGCGCGTTGCCTTTGACCGTGCAATTTGACAGAAACGGCCCACACACTCAATGACGTCATTCGCGGGAGTCACCATGGCGAATTCTGACACTAATGGTCCCCGCACTGCCCTGGTCACCGGATCGGCCGGTTTCATTGGCAGCACTGTGTGCCTGAGCTTGCTCAAGGCGGGCTGGAAGGTTGTCGGGATCGATTCGATGAATTCCTATTATGACCCCGATCTGAAACGGGATCGCCAGGCCCATCTGACGAAATACAACAGTTTCATCCCCATCATCGCCAAGGTCGAAGACCCCGGTCAGATGAGTCAGCTGTTTGCCGATCACAGCCCTGAAATTGTCATCCATCTGGCCGGCCAGGCCGGGGTTCGCCATTCCATCGAGGCCCCCCGCGATTACGTCGAAGCAAACCTGATGGGCACTTTTGAATTGATCGAAGCCGCCCGTGCCCATCCGCCTGCACATATGCTGTTGGCATCAACCAGTTCGATCTATGGTGCCAACGAACACATGCCTTACCGCGAGACGGACAAGGTTGACACCCAGATGTCATTCTATGCCGCCACCAAAAAGGCGAGCGAGGCGATGGCCCATTCCTATGCGCATCTCTATCGCTTGCCGATCACCATGTTCCGGTTCTTTACCGTCTATGGACCCTGGGGACGCCCGGACATGGCCTATTTCAAATTCACCCGTGCGATCCTGGATGGAGAGCCAATCGACATCTACAACCATGGCAAGATGCAACGCGATTTCACCTATATCGACGATCTCGTGACTGCGATCATCAAGCTGGCCGATGCACCGCCGGGAGAACAGCCAGTCGGCGCGCATGACAGCCTCAGCCCTGTGGCACCGTTCCGGGTGGTCAATATTGGGGCCAGCCAGCCGACTGCGCTGATGGATTTCATCGCTGCAATCGAACACGCCATCGGGCGGACCGCAAAAAAACGGATGATGGGCATGCAACCCGGCGACGTTCCGGCCACATGGGCCGAAACCCAACTGTTAAAGGATCTGACAGGGGTCACCTTAACCACATCCGTCACCGATGGGGTTCGCCAATTTGTCGATTGGTACCGCGACTATTATCAGGTCTAAAGCACATCTTTGGCCGGAATTTCCGCGCTGAGCAGGCACAGGTGATCACCTGGCGCGACTACAGGGTTGCGCCGACAGATCGAGATTACTCCGGCCCGATCTGCGTGATATGCCGCCCGTTGCTCACCAAAATTGTGCAAGTCGTGCAACGTCGCCAAAAGATCTCCGACAGCGACCTGATCCCCCGGCGATACATGCAATTGCGCCAACCCGTGATGTGCAGCGCTGGTAAAGCTGCTGTGACCAGTGATGTCTATGAAACGCGTCTTGGGTGGAGTTGTCTCTTTTTGGATTAGACCCAGATGTGACAGCACGCGCCGCGTGGCATCCCAGCCGATTTGAAACGCGGCCGGTGAAAAGCGCCCCAATCCGCCCAATTCGCAGGACAGAAACCGGGTGTTTTGCAGATATGCGGCGGTGTCGAAATCGCCACCAGTCCCGTCAATTGGGCAAACCATCGTAAACGGAGCACCAAACACATGCGCCAACTCCAGATTGGCCGCATTCAATGTCGCGTTCGGTCCGACACACAGAAACCCGCAATCGACATACTCTGTAGCAGTACCACCAGAATGATAGTCCAACACCACATCTGCCCGCCCGATCAGATGCGCGTTGACGAAGGCTGCAATCGCTGCCGTTGGTCCTGATGTCGGGTCTCCGGGGAAACTGCGGTTCATATTGCCGCCGTCCAGCGGTGACACCCGCGCCCGCGCCCGCACGGCAGGGGTATTCAACGCAGGCAAAAATATGATCCGCCCCTGAATGTCGCCTGGGTCCAGTGTTTGCATCAATTGGTGCAAAATCACCTGACCTTCGTATTCATCGCCATGATTGCCCGCACTCATCAATACCGTTGGGCCATCTCCCCCGTTGATCACACCAACCGGCACGCGGATGGCGCTAAATGCCAAATCATTGCTGGAATGGGTCAGGTCCAGAAACCCGCTGCGTTTACCAGGAGCGTCAAAATCAAAACTTGTCCTGACTGGGCCGTGTGTAAGCATGGTCATTTTCCATTCATTTGAGAAGCTCGGGGGGGTCGGATCACCAGCAATCCGGCCCCCAGGATCATTGCCGCCCCCAACAACAGATTGAGTGACGGAATTTCACCAAGAAACACAACAGCCATCAACAGGGCCGAAGGGATTTCGATATACATGAACGGCGCGAGGAACGACGCCTCGGCCATCCGGAACGCATAGATCAGCAACACATTGCAAATCACAGAGACCCCAGCAATCGCGGCCAGCCGTGGCAGGTATTCGACCACGTGCGGACCCAGCTGTGCCCACACCAATGGGGTCAACAGTATCGCGCCGATCCAGAATTGCAGGAACAGTGCTTGAATTGGATGCCAGCGCACCGCCACCACCCGATTCAGAAACAGGTACCCGCCGTACAGGCATCCGGTCAGCATTGCAAAATAGGCGCCAACGGCGGGGGTTGCTCCGGGGTTCAGGGCAACGAGAACTCCGATCAATCCAAGCATCAGGGCCAATGTTCTGGCAGCGGTCATTCGTTCCTTCAGCACCAGAACCGCCAGGACCGAGGCAACGATTGGCGCAAAGGAGTAATAGGTCATCGCCTCGGCAAATGGGATTGTGCGAAACGACAGAACAAAGCTGCCAAAGGCGGCAATAATGATCACGGCCCTCAGAGCTTCGGTCGCGACAGCGCGACGGGTGGGACGGCCCGGACGCTGCCACAGCCAAATCGGGCTGATCAGCACGGCCGACCCCAGCAGGCGCGCCCAAACGATGACCAGCACACCCAGATGATCCGCTAGCGATTTGGCCAGTGCATCGGCGGCGGGAAACATCGCCAGCGACGCCACCGCCAAAGCTGCGGCACCATATGGAACCCTTTCAGGAACCGGGACGGATTTCACGTTTACGCTTGGCAACATAGGCCTCCAGCTCTTCCTCGACACCGGGGTCGATCGGTGGTTTTTCATAGTCGCGCAGCAGTTGTTTCCAGATCCCATTGGCACGTTGTGTCGCTGTTCTGGCCCCATCATCCTGCCAGGTTTCAAAGTTGCGCCAATCGGACAGGATCGGGCTGTAAAAGGCATCTTCATATCGTTCCAACGTGTGCGCCGTGCCAAAGAAGTGTCCGCCCGGTCCAGCCTCAGCCATGGCATCCAGCCCGATGGCCGCATCGCTCAGGTCGATCGGGTCCAGCAACGCCGATTGCAATTGCAACAGTTCCGCATCCAGGATCAGCTTTTCGAACGAGCAGGTCAGCCCGCCCTCCAGCCAACCACCCGCGTGCATCATCACGTTGATATGGCCCTGAATGCATGCATTGATCGACATGTCGGATTCATACGCCGCCTGGGCGTCCACGCAGGCTGCGCCAGTGGTGTTCGAAGACCGGATCGGCAATCCATAACGGCGCGCCATTTGGCCGGAGACCATTACCGATTGCGCATATTCGGGTGTACCAAAGGCAGGCGAGCCAGTTTTCATGTCCACGTTGGAGGTGAAATGCCCATAAAATACCGGCGCACCACGACAGGCGGCCTGTCCCAACACCACCCCCGCCAAGGCTTCGGCGTTCTGCTGAACCAAGGCTCCGCCCACAGTGGCCGGTGCCATGGCCCCGGCCAACGTAAATGGCGTGATGTGAACAGGCTGCCCGGCGCGGGCAAATTCGATCATCGCGTCGGCCTGGCCATCATCCAGCAACAAAGGTGAATTGGTATTGATCCCACCCAGAATTCCCGGCCTCTGGCGCAGCTCGTCCTCGCTGACTTGCAACGCGATGCGGGCCATTTCGATACAATCGCGGGCCCGTTCGGCCGTATTCATCCAACATGGCTGCCAGCCCTTGTCGCACAGCGTCGTCTGCGCCAGCATCATGTCCAGATGGCGGGTTTCCGGCGGCAGCTCCAACGGTTCGCACCCTGCCCCTCCTTCGTGGTGAAAGACATTGAGCGAGGCCGAAAGCTTTACGAAATCTTGCATGTCCTGCAGGGTTCCAGCCCGCCTACCCCGATCCAGATCCGAAACGAACGATGGGCCGCATACGGTGGCAAAGGTCAAGGAATTGCCACCCACAGTTACTGTTTTTGCAGGGTTACGCGCATGAATGGTGAATTCTGAAGGAATCCCCGTGATCATCTCTTCGATCTGCGCCGGGTCAAAGCGGACGATATGGCTGTCCGCGTCGACATTTGCACCAATATCGCCCAGCAACTGCCGGGCAACCGCGCTGTCCACCTTGAGCCCAATATCACGCAGGACACGCAGGCTGGCATGGTGGATGGTTTCGACCTGATCGGCCGAGATCAATTCAACGGGGCGCAGCGGATTACGCAGTTCGGCGAATGGACGTTGGGTGATCCCGGTGGTCCGGGGTTTACGAGGGGTGCGGCGACGGGCCATTTCGATACTCCTGTTGGGTTTGTGGATTGGGGGCTCAACCCCCAGACACCCCCGCCCAAGTTTCCGAATGGATCACGTCAAAATATTCCAATAGCGCGCTCATGGTATCAGATATATCCCGAATACTGTTTTGGGACGACGGCCCGGTGCATCCATTCCACGCATGCGATGAAATCATAAACGGGCAAGCCAGTCGCAGCCCGCACGTCATGCGCGTATGGTGTCAGCGACGTACATTCCAACACCACTGCGCCAATATTGAGGTCGCGCTGGCGCGCCTCGGCAATCGAGGCAATGACTTCGTCGCGCACATCGTCTGTTTCATAGCTGGTTTCTGATCCGAACATGCAAAACGACCGGAAGGTCGGCGCGTTCTCCAACCCTGCCACGGTGATACGATTGTCCAGATCAGCGCCAACGGCGGTGAAGAATTCGTTGGTTAGCAATTTGCCATCCGCAGTCACCACCGCCACCGATTGATCGGGTTTCAACATCTGATGGATGACCGGGATCATCATCAGCGGAGAAGTCATCACCGGAATGGCCACATGTGCCGCAACAATGGGTTGGATCAGCGAAAAGAACCCACAGCACATCGCCAGAGCGCGCACTCCGTCTTTCTCCATCTGTTGCGCGGCGGCGATGCACTTCTGGACTGGTTCGGTATAGCTGCCATCCGGATTTGTCAGCGGGGGAAAGGGGTTGTCGAATACCCCTTCCATCACCCGCAACAGCACCGGAAACGGATAGGTGGTCGCATTTCCCACATCTCCGGGGGGCATCGGAAATTCAAGCCCGTCAAACATGAGAATTCCAACGCTGTATCCCTGATATGGCTGGCTGGCTGATACAAACATGTGGCTTTCCTGTCCCTATTCCTGCCGCATCCGTTGACCCGAAGGATCGTACAATGGCTGGGTTTGCAGCTGTGCCTTGTGCAAGGATCCGAACAATTCGACTTCGTAATCGCCGTCTTCGCGATACGCTTCTGTCGCGACATATCCCAAGGCAATGTGTTTGCGGGCCACGGGCCCCCAACCGCCGGATGAAATGTAACCCACCGGCTTGCCATCGAGGAAAATCGCCTCGTCCCCCCAGATCGCGAGGTCCCCGGCATCGACAGTCAGGGTGACAGGACGTTCCTTGGCCGGGCCATAGCTTGCCGCCGCGTCGCGCCCGACAAACGCGCCCTTGTCCAGCCTTACGTGATGCATCATCCCACATTCATGCGCCTGATAATCGGCGGTGATCTCCAGCCCCCAGGCGGGAAAACTCTTCTCCAGCCGCAACATCATCAGCGCCCTGAGACCACACAACCGCATCCCGTGACCGGTGCCCACTTCACGCAGCGCATCGAACAGCTGCGGCTGACCGGCGCGCGGCAGATACAGTTCATACCCCGTCTCCCCGGTGTAGGAGACACGCAGGACGGTGACCCCGTCGATCCCGGCCAGCGACATCTGCCGCGCATCCATGAACCGCAGGTCCACAGGCGTCCCCAGCAGATCGGACAGAACCGCCGTGGCATTCGGCCCGGCGATGTGCAGCCCGGCCAGATTATCCGACAGGTTCCGCATCACCACGCCCGTGTCCGGCATGTAGCGGTTGAAATGTCGGATAAAGGCCAACTGCATCGCATAAGTCCCAACCACCAGATAGCGATCGCCGAGATTGGAGATGGTGAAATCCCCCACCACGCGCCCCTTTTCCGACAGCATCGGGGTCAGGCACAGACGCCCTGGTTTCGGCAGGCGATTGGCCATGATCCGGTCCAGATACGCCTCGGCTCCGGGGCCGGAAAATTCGAACTTTGCCATGTCGGAGAATTCAAACAGCCCGACGGCCTCGCGCACCGCGCGGCCCTCCTGTGCGACCGGCTCCCACCAGTTGGGCTGGCGGTAGGTCAGGCTGTCCTCGGCCTCCGTCCCTTCGGGTGCAAACCAGGTGGCGTGTTCGCTGCCAAAACCGGTACCGAACACCGCGCCCTCGGCCGCCAGCCGGTCATGCACCGGCGATTTCGCCTGGGGCCGCGCGGCGGGGAAGCTTTGATAGGGAAAGATTTTTTCCGACCGGTGTTCATAGAAATACCTGGTCATCTCTTCGGTGTATTTCGCGGTGGCGAATTTGCCGAACCGCGCCACATCCCAATTGAAGATATCGATTTCCGGTTCGCCCCCGATGATCCATTCCGCCATGACCCGGCCAATGCCGCCGCCCTGGTTGAACCCGGCCATCACGCCATTGGCGCAGAAATAATTCCGCAACGCCGGATGCGGCCCGATCAGCGGCCCAAGGTCGGGAGAGAAGATCATCGGCCCGTTAATCACCCGTTTCACCCCGGCTTCGCCCAGCACCGGCATGATCTCCACCGATTTCTCGAAATTCCACTCCATGCATTCCAGATTGTCCGCCAACAGTTCGTGCCCGAAATCCAGCGGCGTGCCGTCTTTGGCCCAATGGGTCATCTTCAGCTCATAGGCACCCAGCAGCATGCCCATGCTTTCCTGGCGCGCATAGGATCCGGTTTCATTGTCGTTGATCTGCGGCAGCTCGAACCCAAGGTTTTCGATCAACGGTATGTTTTCGGTTACCAGATAGTGGTGTTCGACCGGCATCAACGGCAGTTCGATACCTGCCATCCGTGCGACCTCGCGCCCCCACAAACCGGCGGCATTCACCACATATTCGGTGTGGATCGTGCCCTTGTCGGTTACCACATCCCAGGTGCCATCGGGCCGCTGCGTGGTGGCGATGACCGGCGTGTGTCGGTGAATCGTTGCGCCCAGTTTGCGCGCCGCCCCCGCAAACGCCATCGTGGCCGAGGCCGGATCCACATGGCCGCCCTCCTCCTCCCAAAACGCGCCGATCATATGGTCGGTGTCCAGCACCGGGGCCTTTTCCTTGGCTTCTTCCAAAGAGATGAAATGTCCCTCGATCCCCAGTCGGCGACAGGCGCTTTGCATCATGGCGTTGCTGTCGATTTCGTCCTGGGTCCGGCAGACATTGATGCCGCCGGTGAAATGGAAGCCACAGGGCTGGTCGTATTTTTCCTCCAGCTCACGGTAGATCTGAAAGGTATAGCGGTGCATTTCGGCGGATGCATTGGGCCGCACCACGGTGAACAGCCCCCCCGCCGCGTGCCAGCTGGAACCGGATGTCAGCTCCTGCCGTTCCAACAGGGTCACATCGGTCCAGCCGTTTTTCGCCAGATGATACAGGATCGAACAGCCGACAACGCCGCCGCCGATCACCACCACACGTGCTGTCGAATTCATGATGTCACCTCGGTCAGCTGCCGGGGTGCGGGTGTTAAGTCAAATGTGCCGGTGAGACGGCCAAAGCGGCAGTGTGCCATTGCTGATCTCCTGAAAAATGGTGCCTGATTGTGGGAACATGTCCCGACAGGCCCCGGCCCAGGTTTCTTCCATCATCATCATGAATCGCTTGTTCATCCCGGGCCTCCCAGTGTTCAGGTTTCAGGGTTTCGTGTTGCGCGTCTCAGGCACCATCCAGCGCGGCCACCAGCTTGCGCCGCTCGACCACGGCCTCGTCCAGCCAGTCGGTGCGCATTTCAGGAACCGAGTTCAGCAGCAATTGCGTGTATTCGTGACAGGGAGGGGTCAGGACCTCGTCCACCGGGCCCTGTGCCACGATGCGCCCATGCCGCATCACCGCAATACGTTCGGATATCTTGGACACCGTCGCAATGTCGTGAGTGATGAACATGTAGCTCAGGCCCAATTCATCCTGTAGATCCTCCAGCAGATCCAGAATCTGCTGGGCCACGATCGTATCCAACGCCGACGTAATCTCGTCGCAGATGATCAATCGGGGTTCGGCCGCAAGCGCGCGAGCCAAATTGACCCGCTGGCGTTGACCGCCCGACAGCTCTGGCGGGAACCGCCAGGCGAATTCGGTCGGCAGGTCGACCCGTTCCAACAACCGGGCCACTTCCTTTGTTGCTTCTGACTGGGACAGCCCGCGATAGAACATCATCGGGCGGCTCAGGATCTTGTTCAATCTCTGACGCGGATTCAACGCCACATCCGCCATTTGAAACGCAAATTGGATTTGGCGCAGTTCATCGCGTGAGCGTTTGGAAACACTCTGTGCCAATTGCTGGCCATCCAGAAAAACACCGCCGGATTTGGCATTCATGAGACCCGACATCAAACGACCCAAAGTGGTTTTGCCAGATCCGGATTCACCGATCACCCCAACAGTTTCACCGGCCTGAATGGTCAAGTCGATGTCACGCAGGGCAATGATCTCCTGTTCAGTCCCATATCCGGCAGTCACATTGCGCACCTGCATCAGGGGGGGCTGCTCTTCGGTTCCAATTGATGGCGAATGGATTTCGTCAGGCATCACATGCGCCGCGGCCATCAAAGCCTTGGTATAATCATGTTGCGGATTGGAAATGATCTGTTCCGTCGCGCCATATTCAACCATCTGGCCGTTTTTCAGAACCAGGATATGGTCCGCAACCTGGGCCACCAGCGACAGATCGTGGGTCACATAGATCGCAGCCGTATTGTTGTCTTTGATCAACTTCTTAAAGGAAAACAGCACCTCGATCTGGGTCGTCACATCCAGCGCGGTGGTGGGTTCGTCCAGGATCAGCAAACGCGGGTCGCTGATCATCGCCATCGCCGCCATCAGACGTTGCAACTGTCCGCCGGAAACCTGGTGCGGGTAGCGTTTGCCGATAGTCTCCGGGTCAGGGAGTTCCAGATCATTGTACAGCCGGGCGGCCTTGGCCAACGCCTGTTCTCGGCTCATCGCGCCAGTGATGACAGGGATCTCCGTCACCTGTGCGTCAATTGTCATCGCCCCGTTGAACGACGCCGCCGCAGATTGCGCCACATAGGTGATTTCCTTGCCGCGCAATTCCTGAAGTTCCGGCAGGGATTGCCCCAGAACATTGGTCTCGCCCAGAACCACTGTGCCACCAGTGATATGGCAGCCCGGGCGGGTATACCCCATGCAGCCCAATGAAATCGTGGTCTTCCCCGATCCGGATTCGCCAATCAACGCGATAACTTCGCCAGGTTGCACGTCGAATGAAATGTCATCGACAATCTTGAACTCATGGCCCTTTTTGTCGCGCACCGACACTTCGAGATTGCGCACCTTGAGCAGAGGATTTTCTGTCAGGTCGATGTGGGATGTATCACGCATATCAGATCTCGTCAGGCAGCTTTGCGCTCGACCGTTGCAACAGCCAATCGACAAAGACATTCATGGAAATGGCAATCAACGCGATGCCGATGGCGGGGTAGAGCGTGGTGTATTCGCCATACAGAATTGCCTGCATGTTCTCTTTTACCATCACACCCAGGTCCGACTGCGGTGGCTGCACCCCCAAACCCAGGAACGACAGGGCCGAGATGAAGAGGATCGCATAGGTGAACCGGATGCCGAATTCGGCAGCCAGCGGCGTCAGCGCATTTGGCAGAACCTCGTGCCAGACGATCCAGCCCTTGCCTTCACCCCGGACCACGGCCGCTTCGACGTAGTCCATCACCATGATGTTCACCGCCAATGCTCGGGCGACACGAAACACCCGGGTCATGTCGATAAAGGCGATGGTAAAGACCAGAACCACGAAAGACGATCCAAGCGAGTTGATCACAATCAATGCCAACATTAGCGCCGGAAAGGACAACATCGCATCGTTGATACGGCTCATCCAATTGTCGACACGCCCGCCAAACGCGGCAGCCAGAAACCCCAGGCCAACTCCGGCAAAAAAGGACAGGAAGGTGATGATAAGCGCCAGGAACAACGTGACACGTACACCATAGATCAGCCGTGACAGCACATCCCGACCCAGATAGTCGCTGCCCAGCCACAGTTCGGCGTTCGGCGGAAGGAAGCTATCGTTTGTCAGAATAGCGCCTTCGTCATATGGGGCGAGCCAAGGAGCAAAGGCCCCGATAAAAAAGACAGACACGAGGATCAGGATGCACAGGCTGACACCCGGCGTCAGATCAAAAATCGCCTCGCGCAGCTCACCTTGCCATGTGCGGGTTTCGGGGTTCATTTCTTGTACCTCACGCGCGGGTTCGCCATGATCGACAGGATGTCGGCGGTCATGTTCAGCAGGACATAAAAGGTGCAAAAGATCATTGCACAGGTCTGGACAATCGGTACGTCGCGGTTCGTCACCGCTTCGACCATGTAACGTCCCAGACCCGGGAAGTTGAACAAGGTTTCGATCACGACAACGCCGCTGATCAGATAGGCCAGGTTCAATGCCACAACATTGATGATCGGACCCAGCGCATTGGGCAGCGCGTGTCGCAACAGCAATCGGCGGCGCGGCACACCCTTGAGGATCGCCATTTCGATTGCCGGGCTGGACAGAACGCTGAGCACCGCAGAGCGCGTCATACGCACCATATGGGCAAGAATGGTAAAGGTCAGGCCCATCACCGGGAGGATCAAAATGCGGATCCAATCGACCAGATCATAACTCGGCCGGATCGACGCAATCGCCGGAAGCCAGCGCAGCTTGATCGCAAAGATAGTGACGAGCACCACCGCGACCAGAAAATCAGGGAAGGAGATCAACGCCAAAGATGTCGAGGTGATGATCCGGTCCAACAGCCCCCCCGGTTTTACGGCAGCTGCCAGGCCCAGCAACACCGACAACGGCACCGCGATCAACGCCGTACAAACAGCCAGAATGATCGTGTTGCTGGCGCGACGGCTGATTTCGGTTCCGATATCTGCCCCATTCGCCAACGACGTTCCGAAATCACCCGTCAGGAAATTCGTCAGCCAAACGATATAACGTATGTGCAGTGGTTCGTTCAGACCCAACCGTTCACGAACTTGAGCGATCAGTTCCGGTGTTGCACCTTGCCCAAGGATTGCGTTCGCAACATCCCCCGGCAAAATTTCTGTCCCCAGGAAAACCAGAACCGACACGAACAACAATGTGCCCACGCCCAGTACCAACCGCTTTCCCAGGATTTCCAGCAAACTCATCCAATTCCCCCTTCGTGCTGGGCCTGTCTGGCCGGAGAATAGAGCTAACTGTGATCACAGATTGATTTCAATGCAAGAGATTACTTTGCCATACATCAAAAAAAATTCGACAGCCCGTTTGATGTCACCCAAGCCGTCGGTATAGATCAACGCCCCACTGGGCATCTGTTTCCATGAGGCGACGTGCCTCGGCAGCATCCTTTTTCCGAAGCGCCTCGATGATGTCCGGGTGTTCGCCCAACCAATGGTCAGGATTGACCAAATTGACGATACCATGCGCCAACCAGGGGCCGGTGCGCACATACATCGCTTCGATCATCGACTGCAGCGCCGTGTTGCCCGTCACCCCATAGATCCGGCTGTGAAAGCGAAAGTTGGCCAACAGGAACATGCTCGGGTCGCGCTTCTCCCACGCCTTTTCCATGTCCCGCGCCAGTTTTTCGAGCATCTTGATATCCGATTCGCGCATGTTTTCAGTCGCGACTTCGGCCGCTGCGCCTTCGAGTACGGACCGTACGAAAAACAGGTTCGCCGCCTCATCCGGGGTCAGATCCGGCACACGGTAGGCCTTTTTCGCGGCTCCGATCAGCGCATCTTCGGACGCGAGTTGGCGCAGCGCCTCGCGCACAGGCATTGCCGACACGTCGTATTCTTCGGCCAGGGTCCGAATCGAAAGAGATTCGGCGGGCCGCAATTCGCCAACGATCAGCTTCAACCGCAAGTCGGAATAGATGCGGGCGCTCAGGTTCTCAGGTGCGCTATTTTCCGACGTCACGGCTTTGTCCATGGGCTGCTTCTCACTGTTGTTTAGCTGATTCCTAGCCCGAGAATCAGATTTAATCCAGCGTCGCGCATTTTCTGGGCATTCGTGAAACTGTGATCAAAGATGCTTGCTTTTGGCATCATTCTGTGATCACAGTTTGAAAATAGCGAATAATAAGGGGTTGCAAAAGACCCCGTTCAAGCCAATGGCGGCACCAGCCGGGACCGTCCAACAGCGGAGAAGCGCGAATGTCAGACGACAAGTTCAACAACTACCTTTTCAAACAATATGTGGCCAACAAGATCTCGCGCCGCAAGTTCATGGGAACCTTGGCCGCAGCGGGGGTTACTGCAGGCGTTATCAATGGGTTGACTGCGCAGCGCGCCCAGGCTGCAACACCGAAAAAGGGTGGACGTCTGGTCGTTGGCATCGAATCTGCCCAAGCCCAGGACAGCCTGGACCCAACCAAATATTTCAGCACCTCGAATATCCAGATGGGTTATGCGGTGCATGACAATCTGGTGAACCGGGACGCGAATCTGCAACCCCAGCCCTGGCTGGCAACATCATGGGAATCCAACGCTGATGCATCGTCGTGGGTCTTTGACCTGCGGCAGGGCGTAACTTTCCATGACGGTTCGGACTTTGCTGCCGAAGACGTCATCTATTCGATGAAGCGCCACTATCGCGAAGGGTCCGAAGCACCTTCAAAATCCTTCATGAGCCAGATCAAGGATATCGTTAAGCTGGGCGAACATCAGGTCCGCTTTGACCTGGTCGCACCAAACGCCGACTTTCCCATGATCCTGTCGGACACCCGCGTGCAGGTGACCAAACGCGATCTCGAAGATTTCACCGGCACACCTCCGGGAACCGGCCCGTTCAAGGTGGTCGAGTTCACTCCCGGCAGCCGCTATGTCATGGCGCGCAATGAAAACTATTGGGGTGATGACGGGCCCTATGTGGACGAGCTGGAATTTGTTGGCATCGCCGACAACACCGCCCGCATCAACGCGCTGATCGCCGGCGACATCAACGTCCTGTTGCAGCTGGATCAAAAGGCGACCCGCCTGATCGACAACAGCGGCATCGGCTATGTGATCGACGCCCCGTCAGGTGCTTTCATCAATCTGGCGATGATGATGGATCGCGAACCTACCAATAATGCCGATTTCCGTCAGGCGATGAAATACGCCGTCGACCGTGAAGGCATCCGCGACAATATCCTCAAAGGGTTGGGCAGCATCGGCAACGACCACCCGATCGCGCCGATCGACCCCTATTACAACTCCAATATCCCACAGCGGCAGTACGACCCGGACAAGGCCCGCTTCCACATCAAGAAGGCAGGCCTGGAAAACACGCCCATCGACATCTACGGCTCCGACGTGGCGGGCACTGGTGCGCTGGCGTCAGCCCAGCACCTGCAGCAAAGCGCCAAGGCGGGCGGCATCAACCTGAATGTGATCAACCCGCCCTCGGACAGTTTCTGGTCGGCGGTCTGGATCCAAAAGCCCATGGTCACCTCGGGCTGGGATCCGCGCCCGGTGCCGGATCTGATCTTCTCCATCGCGTTTTCCAACACCTCCAGCTGGAACGAGACCCTGTGGAGCAACGACCGGTTCGAAAAACTTTTGGTAGAGGCCCGTTCGGTCACCGACTTTGCCAAGCGCAAAGAGATGTACGACGAAATGCAAATGATGCTGCATGACGATGGTGGCCATATCACCTTGGGCTTCCGCAACTTTGTCGATGCGGCGCGTAACGAAGTGCAGGGCATTACTCCCCATGGTTCGGGACCGTTGGGTTTCTATCAGATGCAGCGTACTGCCTGGATCGACGAATAACCTGATCTCCCCTACCTCTGACTTGGGCCAGCGTTTTGCGCGCTGGCCCTTTTTCCCACTGAACCCCAATACATGAGGTGCCGAAATGGCCATCCGATCCCGTGGTCGCAGGCGGGTTGCTGGCTCTGTTGTCTCTCAACGCAGACCCCGGCAATCCTATCTGGAAACTATCACCAACGATCAGGCCGAGATGATTTTTGAAGGGGTGCTGAGTGTTCTCAGCAACGTCGGCATGCTGGTCGAAGACTCCGAGGCCCGGGCAATGCTGGTGGCCGCAGGTGCCCGTGCGCAGGACGAGCGGATTTTTTATCCTCCGGACTTGGTTCGCCGGGCATTGGAAACCGTACCGGCGCGCATTGCCTTCTTTTCGCAGAACGGCGATCAGGCCTTTGCCACCGACGACGCGGTGCCGCGATTTGGGACGGCCGTTAACTGCGTGCAGGTTCTGGATCCGCGCAGTGGCGATTACCGCCCTTGTGTTCTATCCGACATCTCGGACCATGGACGTCTGCAACAGGCCCTTCCCCATATAGATATAGCGGCCGCACTGGGATATCCCAGTGATGTGGACGCAGCCACCGAAGCGCTTGCCAGCGCCCGGGCCTTGATGGAAACCACATCCAAACCGATCTTTTTTACCGGACATGACGAACATGGCGTGCGCGCAATCTGGGAGGATATGGCAGCGCGCGCTGGCGGCATGGGCAATCTCGCCGACAGGCCATTTGGCTTGGATTTGGTGGGTCCCGTGTCGCCCCTAAAGCTAGGTGGGGAAACCTGCCAGCGGCTGATGATGGCTGCCCGCCTGCACCTGCCGGTGGTCTGCTATCCCGCAATCTTTCCTGGCATGGCCTGCCCGTTAACATTGGCCGGTGCGATTACACAGGCAACGGCAGAATCCGTCGCCGGGATCGTGATCAGCCAGCTTGCCGCCCCGGGTGCGCCGGTCATGTCCGGATCGTCCGTCATGCCCATGGACATGCGCCGTGCCGATATGGCCATTGGGTCTCCAGAATACACACTGGCGGGATTAGGGGCCGCGGATGTGTTCCGCCACCTCGGGATCCCCAGCTGGGTTGGATCAGGTTGCACTGACGCGCATGACATCAGCCCCCAGGCCTTTGCCGAGGCCAGCGCGAGCCTGCATGGCACCTGCGTCGCGGGTACCGCGCTGACCCATAATCTGGGAGTACTGTCGAGCGGACGCACCGGCTCGATGGAAATGCTCGTCGCATGTGATGAGATGGCCGCCATGGCGACCAAGTTCGGTGCCGGGATCGAAGTGACCCCCGAGACCATTGCCACAGATGTGATTGCCCGCGCCTCGGCTGACAATTCCTTTTTGACTGACCCACACACATTGGAACGCTATGAAACTGAAATGTGGATCCCCGGTTTGATGCGCCGGGAAGGTATTGAAAACTGGCAAGACGCCGGGCGGCCGGTTCTGCGGGCCCAGCTGCGCGAGAAGACACTCGATCTCTTGGAGAGCCTCTGACATGGCCGATTATACTCTGTTCTGTGCCCCTGACACCTACGCGATGGGGGCCCATGCTGTCCTCGAAGAAGTCCAGGCCGACTATGCGGTACACTGGGTCCACCTGTTCGAGAATGACCCAGATCCGGCGTTTCTGGCGGCCAGCCCCCACTGCCGCACCCCTGCTTTGGCAGGCCCTGATGGTACAGTGTTTGAAACCGGGGCGGTCTGTCTGTATCTGGCCGAACGCCACCCCGAAGCAGGTTTGATCATCCCGGTGGGCGACCAACGCCGTGGTGCTTTTCTGCAATGGTTTCACTATCTGGCCACGACCCTGCAACCGGACGTGATCATCCAGTATCATCCAGAGTTCTACCACGCAGACCCGACACTGCAGGCTCAGCTTAGGGACAGCTCGATGCAGCGGCTTCGTGGGGTGTTTGAAACGTTAAACACTGCGCTTGCGGATGGGCCCTACTTCTTTGGCGATCACCCGACGGTGCCAGATTTCGTGCTGGGGATGCAGACGCTGTGGGACGTGATTTTCCCGGAAGGTGACATCACCGCCTATCCCAATATCGCCCGTCACCGCGACGCTATCTGTGCCCGCCCCTCGGTTCAGCGGATGCAGGATCAGCACCGGGCCGAAACAGCCCGGCGCAAACGCTAGGGTCGGTCGGCCCCCGCCCACATCGAGCGGGGGCAATGGAAGCATCTACCGTGCAAAGATCTGAGGGAACTTCTGGCTCACGTAGGGGGCACCAGGCGACAGAAGATCATCCTCCAACCATTCCGCCACTCCCTGATCAGGATCATATCGGGCCTGATCCAACCCGAACCGCACTGCATATCCACGCCGCCGTCGGGTCGATGTCCGATTGCCCATGGCCGAATGCACAATGAACCCGTCAAACGCCAACAGGTCCCCTGGTTCCAGATCCCAATGTACAACCCGATGCTGATCCCGTTCGGCTTCGAAATCAGGCATGTCTACATATTGCGGGTCGTCCTTTTTGACATAGTCCACGAACCCGCCCAGCTGATCGGTCGTAAATGGGCGGTATTTCTGGCCCCAGGCATGGCTGCCCGGAATAAATTCCAGCGCACCGTTGTTGGCATCCACCGCGTCCAACGCGATCCAAGTCGTGATGATTGGCCCCGCAACCGGCCAATAGGGTTGATCGGTATGCCATCCGGTCTGGGTCTTGGTCCCGGGTTCCTTGACGAACATCTGGTCAAAGATCAACGAGGTCCAGTCCGACCCGCCGATATCCGCCACCAATCGCCCGATCCCGGATTTTAGGCAAAAGTCCTGAAAGATGCCGGGGTTGGTGCGCATATTGCGATAGGCGAAATACCGTTCCCCCCGTTTCAACTCTTGCTCGACTGCCGCTCGCAGTTGATCCAGCCAGAACGGTGTCAGCGCCCCGCGCACCACAACCACGCCTTCGCGTTTGTATTCTTCGGCAAGATGGCCGGTTTCTGTTTTGATGATATCCATGTGTCTCTCCTGTCAGGACGCATGCGCCCCGATCGTGAATCATGCCCTCTCGCAAGAGGCGTTTCGGAATCACGTCAGAGAGTTGGTGAACTGCGGCAATCAATTACGAAGGACGGCCAGGGCGACCGACAGGTCATGCGCGCAAACAACCCCGACATGAACCCGGCCCGTTTCATCGCCCGGTCCCTTTGGCATGTACATGCTGCAACCCGACGGTGCCGCCCAGTTGCGTTCCCAGCCCGTTGATCATGCGCGCCCAATAGGCGAATGCCGCCACCAGTTGAATCAGATAAGAGATACCTTTGTCACAGAACCCAACCTGCCGCAGAGCTTTGACATCGTCCTCGGTCATCTGATCCGGGTGCAAAGACAACTTGCGCGTATAGGTCAGTGCCGCCTGTGTCGATGCATCGCCCAATCCCTCCAATTGGCCATCTCTCAGGGATTGCAGGATCGCCTCTCCCCGTACCGGATCCCCCAGGTACATGATGAAGTTGGCACCATGGTTCGCAGCGGCATAGTCACTGCCACACAAGATCGCGACATAGGTGCTGACCAGTTCTGCCAACCAGCAGGGTAACGGGTTGTCCGGATTGTGCAGCAGCGCCAAATAATGCGCATCGGCTGGCTGGATGGCCCTGGGCGTCTGCGACATGGCGAGATACAGGTTTTCGACTTGACCATCCTTGCCCTTGACCGCGTCATAAGCTTTGGACAGATCGCCGCTGGCATGATCCTGAGGGATGACCTGCACCCATGCAATCTGTTTGTCGCCCACCTGATCAGACCCCGATTTCGTGCAACACCGAAGAATTCAGCAGCTTCTGCTGGTCCTGGTCCATCATGGTCTGAATTTCCGGTCGGTCCAGAAAAACAAATCGCCCCCTGTCCCACACCACTTGATCATCGAATGCAATCGTCAGGTCCATCAGATGAAAGGCGGCATCTCCGGGATCAATCCCGGCTGCATGCATATGCGTGTAGCGCGGCGAACCATAGGTCACCGTGCCCCATTTCTCCAGATCTGCATAGGGATCGCCGACATAATACGTGCCTGGGTTGATCCCCGTGTGCCACGAATTGATGAGATAAGGATCACCCCCGGTCAATGCCGCAGCGCGTTCCAGCTGCGACTTTAGCCGGGCCACCAAATCGGCAGGCCCCTGAAAATCAACCATGCGCGAATCTTCGACCCTGGTCAGGATCGGTTCGTTCAGCACCAGGGTGCTGTCGTCATAGGCCCGTGTCGAAGACGACGTGACAAAGTGCTTGATCGCGAGGGTCCCCTGCATCCGATGACAGATAACTGGCGGAAAGATCATCACCGGAAACAGCTCCAGCGCAAAATCGGCCACGGCGTCCTCGCGCCCCACTTTGATCTCGCTGGTCAGATCCGTGCCGCAATCGCCACTGATGCGGTAACTGCGCGCACTCAGGATCAGATCCAGAAGCGCATCGTGCACCCTTTTCATCACCGCAAAATCCGCACTGGCAAAGGGGGCCGAAAGATACCCCAGGTCCAACGTATAGGTCATCACGGCCTTGGCCTTGTCGCCCGACAGATTGAACCGCACCTGATCGCCTAGTCGGGAAAAGAAAATGGTCCTGTCTGCCCGCTCCATCGCCTCGCGCACATTGGCAGGAAAGGCGCTCGCATCTGTAACGGGAGCTGCCATAACCACCTCTGGTGTCATGCCCAGATCGGTGGCGACCTTGGCAACGGCGTCGCACAGGGCTGGATCGAAATACAGATCAGGACCTTCTTCGCCGACCAGCAAAACTCGGTCCCCGGCTTGTGCGCCCGCACAGGCCAGCAACAGGTTACGTGCCCCAGGTACCAATTGTTCCAAAGCGATCTCGGCCATTTCGTCCCCTTTGGCAAAAGTCTTGTTATGGACTCAGCTATGACTCTTCTGTGATCACAGATCAATAAAAATCTGCAGCTTGCCAAATAGAATTTCCCGCGCTAACTGTGATCACAGATTCAGCGCGAAACGGATCCGAGCATGAGCTATTCAGGACTGTCCCTCTTGGGACATGCAATCACGGGAAACAGGCATTGGCCAGCGATCATCGCTGCGCCGGACATGCGCGCAACCTATGACATCGTGATTGTCGGAGGCGGCGGTCATGGGCTGGCGACCGCCTATTATCTGGCGGACAACCACGGGCTAAGCAATATTGCCGTAGTTGAAGCCGGATGGATCGGCGGGGGCAATACCGCCCGCAACACCACAATCGTGCGGTCGGATTACCTCCTGAATTCCAGCTTCGGGCTCAAGAACTTCGCTCTTGGACTGTGGGCGGACCTGAGCCGTGATCTGAATTTCAACCTGATGTATGAACCCCGCGGCTATGTGGATCTCGCCCATTCGGACGGCGAGTTGGAGCATTTTACCTTGCGGGCAAACGCCATGCGGTTGGGCGGGGCGGACGCCTCGATCCTGACGGGTGACGCCTTACAAGCACGTGTACCGGAATTGGATCTGTCCAACGGCAAGCGGTTCCCGGTCAGCGGCGCTCTGGTGCAGGAAGCCGGCGGGGTGGTGCGCCATGATGCAGTGGCCTGGGGATTTGCCCGCAAGGCATCAAAGGCAGGCATTCACATCTTTCAAAATTGTCCGGTAACCGGCTTTGACATCGTGAAGGGTCGTTTGAACGCAGTAGAAACAACACGGGGCCGCATCAGCTGCAAGCAGGCAATGATCAGCGTCGCGGGTGCCAGCAGCCATGTTGCGGGCCTCGCCGGGGTCGATCTGCCACTGAATTCGATCAATGTGCAGGCCTTTGTGACCGAACCGGTAAAACCCGCTCTGGATGCGGTGGTGAACTACAATGCGGGCCTGTCCTATGTCAGCCAGACAGACAAGGGTGAATTTGTTTTGGGAGGAGCGACTGACGGCTATGGCTCCTTTGCCCGCCGCGGCAGCTTTGAGCGTATCGAAGACGTGCTGGCCCGAGCGGTGCAAATGTTTCCCTTTCTGTCGCGACTGCGGGTGATGCGGCACTGGTCGGGAACCGCCGACATTCCGATGGACGGCAACGCCATCATGGGCCCCACCCCCATCCAGGGTCTGATGATCAATGGCGGCTGGGGTTACGCCGGGTTCAAGGCAACTCCGGCAGTCGGCCACCAGATGGCCGAGTTGCTGGCCACCGGGAAAACACCCGCACTGATCGCGCCATTTGCGTTGGACCGGTTCACCAGCGGCACCGAACAAGATGATGCGGGTCTCGGCCCATATCCCTGGCTGCACTAAGGAGAGGTGCGATGTTATTGATCCCTTGCCCCAACTGCGGCCCCCGCGACGAAGGTGAATTTTCCTATGGTGGCCCGGCCCGCGCGTTGCCTGCATTGGAGGCTGACGTAAACACTGGTCACAACGCGCTCTATCATGGGGTCAACCCGCGAGGCCCGTTGCGCGAGCTGTGGTACCATACATCCGGTTGTGAATGCTGGATCACCCTGACCCGTGACACCGCCAACCATGATTTTGTGACAGGGGACATATGATGCGCCTGTCCACCGGCGGTCTGATTGACCGCGAAACCACACTGACTTTCACATTCGATGGTCACAAGATGATTGGCCATGCCGGCGATACGCTGGCTTCGGCGCTGCTGGCCAATGGGCGTCATCTGGTGGCCCGGTCGATCAAATACCACCGCCCGCGCGGCATCGTGTCGGCCGGGCTCGAAGAACCATCGGCGCTGGTCACCGTCACGGATGAAACCGGCAGCACGCCCAACCTCAAAGTCACCGAAGTTCTTCTGAGGGATGGATTGCAGGTCAGCAGCCAGAACGCCCATCCCTCCCTGGAGAACGACCGCGCAGCTATATTGGGGCTGGGCGGCAAGATGCTGAGCGCAGGGTTCTACTACAAGACCTTCAAATGGCCCCAGGCTGCCTGGTCAAAGACTTATGCCCCTATCATCCGACGCGCAGCCGGGCATGGTCAGGTTGATCCGACGGCCGATCCGGCCCTCAATGACAAACGCCATCGCCATTGCGACCTGCTGGTCATTGGCAGCGGCCCGGCCGGTCTGTCGGCGGCTCTCACTGCGGCCCAGGCCGGAGCCACGATCATAATTGTGGAACAGGACCACGAATTGGGTGGGGCTCTTTTGGACAGCGACACCCAGATACAAGGCATATCAGCCCGGACCTGGGTCCAGGACGCGCGCGACGCGTTGGCCGCGCTGTCAAATGTAACCGTGATGCCGCATACGCTGGCCTTTGGCCACTATGATCATGGATATGTGCAGGCGGTCGAGACTCAGCCCCCCGGCAGCGTCACCCGCGCCATCCTGTGGAAGATCCGCGCCAAACGCATCCTCCTGGCTGCCGGTGCGATTGAACGCCCTGTGGTTTTTCCCGGCAACGACCGCCCTGGGGTGATGCTGGCAGGCGCAGTGCGCAGCTATATCCGTCGCTTTGCTGTTGTTCCGGGCAAACGCGCTATAGTCGCGGTTGCCGATCCGGCGGAACGCGCAGATACAATTGCCGCGTTGCTTGCAGCCGATATCCAGGTCGTCGCTGCTCTGGAACCTGGAGCCCGTTTGCTGGGCACCTCCGGCAAGCGGCATCTGAGCGGCCTTGTCTGGCGCGACGAGGCTGGAAAACGCCATCGAACCTCCTGTGATCTGATCGCCATGTCCGCGGGCTGGATGCCCACCGCCCATCTCCTTGCTCATATGGGCCCACGGCTCAGTTTCGATGCAGACGCTCAAAGCCTGCTGCCCCCCGCCACGGATGGCATCCTGCAACCTGTTGGCGGTGCCCGCGGCGTTCTGGGCCTGGACGAATGTCTGACCGACGGCAAGGCCGGCGCACATCAGGCCATGGCCGAACTTGAGATGCACAAACATCTCGACCTGCCACGCCCAACACCGACACCAGCCCCCACACAAGCGTTCGAATCCGGGCCGGGAAAGGCGTTTGTCGATCTGCAAAATGATGTGACCCGCGCCGATGTGGCGCTGGCACAGCGCGAAGGGTACAGCGATGTGGAGCTGACCAAGCGTTATACAACGCTTGGCATGGGCACTGATCAGGGCAAGACCAGCTGGACCAATGGGATCCTGGAAATCGCCAAATTGTCCGGCAACGACCCTGCCGAAATCGGCCACACGACCTATCGCCCCCCATTTTCACCCGTTTCCATTGGTGCGTTGGTCGGGACCGAAGTCGGGACCGAAATGACCCCGACCCGCCGCACGCCATTTCACACTGGGTTTGAACGAATGGGGTGCGTGTTCCAGACCTCGGGAGATTGGCTTTATTCGCGCTATTTTCCCGTTGCAGGTGAAACCATGGCCCAGGCCATCACGCGGGAATGTAACGCCGTACGGAGCAGCCTGGGATGTATCGACATGTCCACCCTGGGCAAAATCGACGTTCAGGGACCGGACGCATTGGAGTTTCTGTCCCGGCTGTATTGCAATGCCTTTGCCAAGCTACAACCAGGGCGGCTGCGGTATGCGCTGATGCTGCGCGAGGATGGGTATCTGTTTGACGACGGCACCATCGCACGTTTGAGCGAAAACCATTTTCTGGTCACCGCCACAACCGCCAATTCGGGATCGGTCTGGCGGCATATGCAGCGATGCGCACAGGTGGAGTGGCCCGAGTTGGATGTGACGCTGACCTCGGTCAGTGATCACTGGGCGTCGCTGGCCATTGCAGGCCCGCACGCCCGCGACCTTCTCAGCGCGCTCATGCCCGATTTTGACGCATCGGGCGACGCCTTTCCGTTCGCCGCAGTGCGCGAAGGGTTTCTGAACGACCTACCGGTCAGGGTGTTTTCGGTCAGCTTCTCGGGCGAGTTGAGTTACGAGATCAACACTCCAGCAGGGTTTGCCGACATCTTGCTGGATCGTGTGATGGCCGCAGGCAGCCAATGGAACATCACCCCATACGGGTTGGAAACACTGGACGTGCTGCGGATTGAAAAGGGCCACCTTTCGGTCGGAACAGAAATTGACGGGCGGCGCACTCCGGCTGATCTGGGTCTGGGCGGCATGGTCTCTCAAAAGAAGGGCTTTGTCGGGCGCGGGCTGTTACAGCGCCCGGCCTTGCAAGCAGAAGGGCGCGAACAGCTGGTCGGGTTGATCCCCGAAGATGGCACCACACAGATTCCCTATGCCGCGCATCTCAGCGATACGGAACTGGATGCGAATGGACTGGCGCAGACCTGCGGTCACCTGACAGCCGCTGTCCTCAGTCCAACCCTGGGGCTCCCCATTGCCCTGGCGCTTCTGACCAACGGACGTGCCCGTATGGGTGACACCCTTTGGGCTCATTCCCCCATCGCCGGGCAATCGGTCCGTGTGCGTGTCACACCCGCTTGCGCCTATGACCCAAAAGGAGAGCGTCTGCATGTCTGAAACACTGCTTCCGCGCCCCGTCACCGATGCCGCCGGGTTCCTGCCAGGGCCACTGGGGCTGCGGCTGGACGAAGAATTCCTGCCACTGATGTCGCTGTCCGGTTCGACTGCCACGCTGGACATGGCGTTGCCCTTTGGCCAGGTTCGCTCGGACAGCACGGGCCTGTGCCTTCGGCTTTGGCCCGATGTAATCTGGGCCAGCGGTCTGCTCCCCGAGGGAGATTTTCGCGAGACCGACATTTCCCACGGCGTTACCCATCTGCGTTTACGCGGAGTAGAGGCGTTGCATTTCGTCGCCCAGTATACCCGCGCCGATTTGCACAGCGCCCCCATTCGGCAGGCGCGCGCCGTGCGCACCCGGCTGAACCATTATGATTGTACAATCTGGTGGACCAACACCCGCGATGTCCACATCGTAACAGATCGGTCCCTGGCACAATCTCTGACCGATCACCTGAGGGCACTGTCGCTGCGACACCCTCCCGCCGATCCATCCAAAACCCCGCGCCCGGTGGCACCGGACGCTCCAGACAGAAGAGGCTGAACATGTATCTCCGCAATACCTGGTACGTCGCTGCATGGGACAGCGAAGTCACACGAGAGCCCAAACAGATCAAGATTTTGGGCGAAAAGATCGTCACGTACCGCACCCAAGCCGGTGACCCGGTCGCCCTGTTGGACGCCTGCCCCCATCGCAAATTGCCCCTGTCAAAGGGCCGGATCAAAGGTGATCAGATCGAATGCGGCTATCACGGGCTGACATTTGATTGTTCGGGCTCCTGCGTGCGGGTGCCGGGTCAGGACCGTATTCCCGGCGCGGCCAATGTACATTCCTATCCTGTCGTCAGCCGCTATGGGCTGGTCTGGATCTGGATGGGCGATCCGGCGTTGGCCGATCCAGACAAGATCTTTGTGGTCGAACATTTCGACGACCCCAACTATGGGATCAACAAGGGAGACGCGATTCCGTTTCCCTGCAATTACCTGTATATCACCGACAACCTGCTGGATCCTTCGCACGTCGCCTGGGTGCATCAAAGTTCGTTCGGGAATGCGGCCTGCGAAGAAGAGCCCCTGACCGTCACCGGCACGGACACCGGCGTGATCGTGTCACGTTGGATGTATGACGTCGAGGTTGCACCCTTTTACAAGAAACTGGTTCCGTTTGAGGGCAATTGCGACCGCGAACAACACTATGAAGTCCGCTATCCTTCGCTGGCGTATATCAAGGCGATCTTCACCCCAAAAGGCACCGGAGGCGACGCCAAAAATCTTCCAGATGGACAGTATTTCCAGATGGACAGCTATAACTTCATGACACCCGTCGACGAACGTACCACCCGGTACTTCTGGTTTCAGGTCCGGAATGTGAAGCCAGACGACGAAGAAATCTCTCAATACATGAGCGACTCGGTGATGTTCGCGTTCAACGAAGACCGCGACATTCTCATCGAAGTGCAAAAGGGCATGGAGGAAAAAACCACCCGCAATATCGACATTGCCATTGACGCGGGCCCGCTGTTGTATCGCCGCCGGTTGCAAAAGCTGATTGATGCGGAACAACAGGTGCGTGCGGCGGCTGAATAGTCCCCGATCCCCGATGCCCCACCAGCGTAACATGTTGGTGGGGAAACCGGCCCTATTTTAAGTAGGAAGTCATTTCGCAAATAGGCCATGGGTGATACGGTCGACACGTCAGTTGTTGTTTAGGTCATAGCCCATGCGTTCCAGAGAGTCCGAGAACTTGCTCAATCGTTCTGCATCTGGACCCTCCGGACGCAATCCGGTGGTTCCGGTGATTGCAGAAACAGATGTTGTTCTGGTCAACCTCGGGCGCAATCCGGAGACAACCCGCCTGGACCAGGATATCAATCCCTGGGGCGTCGACGATTTCGAATTCGTGCCGCTGTCGGATCTGGAACCGATCCCGGTTGAGGACCAGAACACGCGTGACGACACAACAACACCCTTTTCGGGCGATATGGCGGCTGACCGCGGCAATGGTCGCGATGACACAGGGCCCGCTTCCGATGACACACCGCCTGAAGACATTGATGCAGACCCGGCACCGACTCCTGTTGCGCTACCGGAAACCCCGCCAGCCCCAACAAACAACGGCCGCCCAACCGGGGAAACCCCTGGTACGCCACGGGTAACCCCGCCCAGCATTGCGCCGGGCGATGACAACGCCGAATACGGTCGCGATCCCGGAGCCACCCCTGATGTTCCCCCGGTCACCGGCCCAGTTGCCGACTATGTCAGCGGCGGTCCGGCTGCGTCCTCGTATAACGTTGCAATCGAATTCATCGGCACCTGGACCACCAGCTTGCAGGCCGCATTCACCGAAGCAGCCGATTATCTCAGCACGATCATTCTAGCCGACATTCCGGACGCTGTTGTCGATGGGGTTGTGGTTGATGATATCACCATCACGGCCACACTCGAAGGGATCGACGGCATCGGCGGCACCTTGGGAAGTGCAGGACCTCGCATGATCCGCAATGATGGCACCTATTTGTCCGCAACAGGGGCGATGACCTTTGACAGCGCAGATGCGCAGGACCAATTTGATCTTGGCAATTGGGAAACCATTGTACTGCACGAAATGATGCACGCCTTGGGGTTTGGTACGTTGTGGTCTCTGATGGGGCTGACCAGCGGTTCAGTTGCAGGTGGCGACATGCGGTTTACCGGTGCCAATGCCACCGACGTCTATCAAACCGAATTCTCGGGTATTGCAAGTGCAGATTCAGGATCTCTGTTGGGTGTGCCGGTGGAAACAGATGGCGGGCCTGGCACCGCCGGCGGACATTGGGACGAAACGGAATTTGATACGGAAATCATGACTGGCTATGTGGACACCAACAGTTTTGTGTCCCTCATGACCATCGCAGCTCTCGAAGATATGGGCTATGATACGGTGTTTGATAATCCCTATAGCGCGACTGATCTGAACGGGCCGATCCCAGGTGATCCGCTTTTGGATCTATTTGTCTGAACGGCCTGGTTTCGCTTTCATATTACTAAACATGACAACTACATTTGCGGAACCTGTACCCTTGAGGTACAGTAGAGTCCGCTTCATGAGCCCTGCCCGTTCAAACTGCATATTATATAACTAATTCAATGCTCCACGGGACCATGGGCGACGCTGGATACGCCTGCATGAGCCCTCCAAAATCCAATTACTTTAAGCTCTAAATTTTTAGGGTTGAATTTTAATTCCATTCAGTGCGGAATAGTCTCCAAGACCCTTTGCGAATTGTAAGATCAGAATTCCGATCTTACGGTAGGGGCGCAAAAACGATCCCAAGGGGAGGACAGGGACATGAATTTCAAAACTCTGGCGGCGGTTGCCGCAGTTGTCGCATTCGGCGCAAATGCCCAAGCCGAAGGGCTGAAGGTTGGCATGATCACCACGTTGTCCGGCGGCGGCGCTGGTCTGGGCATCGATGTGCGTGACGGCTTCATGCTGGCAATGAAACAATCAGGCCGCGATGACATCGAAGTCGTGATCGAAGACGACCAGCGCAAACCCGACGTGGCGGTTCAGCTGTCTGACAAGATGATTCAGTCCGAAAAGGTCGATGTCCTGACCGGCATCATCTGGTCCAACCTGGCGATGGCCGTAGTGCCTTCCGCCACCGCACAAGGCAAATTCTATCTGTCACCAAACGCAGGTCCCTCGGCGCTGGCCGGAAAGCGTTGCCACAAAAACTACTTCAACGTCGCCTGGCAGAATGACAACTTGCACGAAGGGGCCGGGGCCTATGCCCAGAGCGAAGGTTACAAGAACACCTTTATTCTCGCGCCGAATTACCCCGCCGGCAAGGACGCGCTGACCGGATACAAACGGACTTATGGTGGCGAACTGGCTGGTGAGGTCTATACCAAGCTGGGACAAAAGGATTACGCCGCCGAGATCGCCCAAATCCGCGCCAGCGGCGCAGACAGCGTCTTCTTCTTCCTACCCGGCGGCATGGGGATCGCATTCCTCAAGCAATATGCTGACAGTGGCGTGGACCTGCCCGTTGTCGGCCCTGCCTTCAGCTTTGATCAGGGTATCTTGCAGGCTGTTGGGTCTGCCGCTCTGGGGGTGAAAAACACCAGCCAGTGGAACAAGGACATCGACAACGCGGCAAACACAGCTTTTGTCGAAAGCTTCCAGGCCGAATACGGCCGCTTGCCTTCCCTATATGCAAGCCAGGGTTTCGACACAGCCAACCTGTTGATCAGCGCTGCGGCCAAGGCTGATGTAAACGATCAGGATGCTTTCCGAGCAGCTTTGAAAGCAGCGGAATTCGACAGTGTCCGGGGTGATTTCGCCTTTGGGTCGAACCATCATCCAATCCAAAACATCTATGTGCGTGAGGTGATTCAGGAAGGTGACGTGTTCACCAATAAAATCATCGGCACTGCGCTGAGCAACCATGCCGACGTCTACGCCGCCGATTGCAAGATGTAAGCATAGGCAAAGGATCAGGAGATCAACATGGCAAAAGAGCCTTCGGCCCTGGAAGCCAAATTGAAGCTCCTGGCTACCTTCGTCGCCTTTTTGGGTATCGCCTGGGGGGCGACGGAGTTTCTGATCAGCAAACGTCTTGAGGCCAAGCGACCATTTCTCGACTATCAGCTGGAAATGTATCGCGACGCTGTTTCCACAGTTTCCGTCCTTGCGACCGCCGGTCGTGACACGCCTGAATGGAAAACAGCCGAACGTCGGTTCTTCGAATTGTATTGGGGTGAACTGGTGTTGGTCGAAAATTCGCGAGTCGAAGCAGAAATGGCGGCTTTCAAGACCGCGCTTGAAGATGGCTCGCCCTATCTCAGGACACGGTCCTATTGCCTATCGCATGAACTCAGGCGCTCTCTGGAAAAATCCTGGTCCGTCAAACTGTGGCGATTTGACAAAGACGTTGATTGTGCTCCACCGCCTTTTGACACGTCCAAAGGTTGACCCCCGCGATCACAAGAGCGCGGGCGTGATCAAAGCAAACAAAGTAGAAATCCTGTGACATTCGTTCTTTTCTTCGAACAGCTTTTGAACGGGCTGCAATTTGGCGTCATGCTGTTTCTGACCGCGGCAGGGCTGACTCTGATCTTTGGCGTGATGGGGCTGATCAATCTGGCGCATGGCTCGCTCTATATGATCGGTGCTTTTGCAGCCTCGGCCGTGGCTGCGGCCACCGGATCCTTTGTGCTGGCTCTGGCGGCCAGTCTGATGGCGGCCGCGCTGGCCGGTGCGATCGTCGAATTCACCATCATCCGCCGATTATATGACCGGGATCATCTGGATCAGGTGCTGGCCACATTCGCGTTGATTCTGATCTTTTCCGAAGGCACGCGGTGGATCTTTGGGTCATTCCCGCTGTTTCTGGATGTCCCCCCTGCCCTTTCGGGCCCGGTCAGCCTGCCCGGTGGGATCGAATATCCGCTGTATCGTTTAACCATCATCGCCATTGGTCTGACTGTTGCCGTCGGACTGTTCGCCCTGATCCGCCGGACCCGTATCGGTATCCGTATTCGCGCCGGTGAAAGCGATCGTGAAATGATTGCCGCATTGGGCGTGGATATCTCCCGGCTGTATACATTGGTGTTTGCCTTGGGGGCCGCGTTGGCCGGATTTGCCGGGGCATTGGTGGGCGCGATCCAGTCGGTGCAGGTCGGAATGGGAGAACCTGTGCTGATCCTGGCATTTGTTGTGATCGTGATTGGCGGTATCGGCTCGATCAAAGGTGCGCTGGTTGGGTCTATTCTCGTCGGCCTGACCGACACTGTTGGCCGCGTGCTGCTGCCTGGTGTGTTCGGCCTGTTCATGGACCCAGCGGCCGCCAATTCGGTCGGCTCTTCGCTGGCGTCGATGTCAATCTATGTGTTGATGGCAGGCATCCTGCTGTTCCGCCCAACTGGACTGTATGGAAAGGCCTGAGATGACACGTGAACGATGGATCAATCTGGCGGTTCTGGCGGTGCTGATCGCCGTGCCGCTGTGGGCAAAATCGACCGGCGAGATCTTTATCATCTCGCTGACAACCAAGGTTGTCATCTTTGCCATCGCCGGGGTCGGGTTGAACCTGGCTCTTGGCTTGGGCGGTTTGGTCAGCTTTGGTCACGCTGCATTTTTTGGCATCGGCGGGTATGCCATGGGCATCCTGGCTAGCCACGCACAGGACTATTCCCCGCTGATGGAATGGCCGTTCCTGATCGAGGGCAGCAACCAGATGCCTGTGATTTGGGTGTTGGCTGTTGTGATCAGCGCCTTGGCGGCCTTGCTGATCGGCGCACTTTCACTGCGCACGGCCGGCGTCTATTTTATCATGATCACCTTGGCCTTTGGTCAGATGTTCTATTACTTTGCAATCAGTTGGCCCGCTTATGGCGGCGAAGACGGATTGTCGATCTATGTCCGCAACGAATTCCCCGGCCTCAACACCCTGGATCCGATGCAGTTCTTTGGTATCTGTTTTGTGTTGCTTCTGGTGGTTTTGGGTGTTTCCGGACGGGTTGCTGGGTCGTCGTTTGGCCTGGTGCTGGCCGCCGCACGGCAGAATGCCGAAAGGGTGCAAACCGTCGGTGTTGAACCGTTTCGCGTCCGGTTGATGGCGTTTACCTTGTCCGGTGCGATCACTGGCTTGTCCGGCGCGCTTTATGCGGATCTCAACCGTTTTGTCAGCCCGGCAATGTTCAGTTGGCAAACCAGCGGAGAGATCATGATTTTTGTCATTCTTGGCGGTGTAGGCCGGTTGTTTGGGCCAGTCGTCGGCGCGGCCCTGTTCATCCTGCTGGAACATGTGCTGGGTGGCATTTCCGAATTCTGGCACATCTATCTGGGTGGATTGCTGTTGGCCGTTGTGCTGTTTGCCCGTGGTGGCCTGATCGAACTGCTGGCCGGACGGGAGGTCGCCCATGACTAAGCCCATTCTGGACGTTCGGGACCTGCATAAATCCTATGGCGCTCTCAAGGCGACCAATGGTGTGTCTCTGGACCTGCGTCCTGGCGAAATCCACGCCTTGATCGGCCCCAATGGTGCGGGGAAGTCCACTCTGATCCGACAGATCGCAGGCAGCGAGGCATCTGACAGCGGCACGGTTTGGTTTCAGGGCGAAAACGTCACACCACTGGATGCAGTGAAACGCGCCCAAAAGGGACTGGGGCGCACGTTCCAGATCTCGTCTCTGGCGATGGAATTCACCGTTTTACAGAACGTGGTGCTCGGAGCGCTGGGGAAACGTGGCACAGTGTTTCGCCTGTTCAACCGGGTGATGAAGGACGCTGGCCTGCTGGAGACCGCGATGACGGCATTGGACCGCGTCGGGTTGGAGGATTTTGCCAATTATCGAACCGCCGACCTGTCCCATGGTCAGAGACGTCAACTGGAGGTCGCAGTCGCCCTGACCCTGAACCCGCGGGTGTTCCTGATGGATGAACCCATGGCCGGTCTGGGGGCCGAAGGGTCGCACCATCTGACGGGTGTTTTGGACACATTGCGCCATCAGGCTCCGATCCTGTTGATCGAACATGATATGGACGTTGTGTTTTCGCTCGCCAATCGGATCAGCGTGCTGGTCTATGGCCAGATCGTCGCGACCGGAACCGCTGATGACATCCGGTCCGATCCGGCGGTCCGCGAAGCCTATTTGGGAGAGGAGGACCTGTCATGAGCCTGTTAAAGCTGACCAATGTATCCGCCTTTTACGGTCCCTCACAGGCGTTGTTCGATGTCTCTCTGGACATTGCACCGGGCGAAGTTCTTGCGCTGATGGGACGCAATGGCATGGGTAAAACCACCACGGTCAAAGTCATATGCCAGATGCTAAAGGCCCGCGGCGGGGCTGTGAATTTCGACGGCACAGACCTGACACACCTGCCTTCGCACAGGGTCGCCCGTTTGGGCGTCGGATTGGTTCCAGAGGGGCGGCGGTGTTTTCCGAACTTGACAGTCTACGAAAATCTGATCGCAGCGGCGCGTCCTGGCGCGTGGAGCTTTGAGACCGTGTCAGACCTGTTCCCACGCCTGGCAGAACGGCGGGACCAATCTTCGGCTTCATTGTCGGGCGGTGAACAACAGATGCTGGCCATCGGGCGCGCCTTGATGATCAATCCGCGCCTTTTGATCTTGGACGAAGCCACCGAGGGGCTTGCTCCGGTGATCCGCCAGGAAATCTGGTCTGCCATCGCTCGGTTGAAACAAGACGCTGGTTTGTCCATTCTGGTCATCGACAAATCCATACGCGAATTGTCCACTGTCGCTGACACGGCTGTTATTCTCGAAAAAGGAAAATCTGTCTGGACCGGGGCCTTTGCCGAGCTGTCTCATGATGTGACCAATCAATATTTGGGCGTCTGAGGCGGCGGCAGGGGCGACAGCCAATCCCCCATGGCTCCATTCGTCGTGCCGCCCTATGCGCAGCAATGCGCATTGTGCTTCATGTTGTGGGACCCGCATTGTGTTTCTGCCGTGCGCCCAACAGGATAAATCGGATGGACCCGCTCCCCATCGACATTGTCGGTGCTGGTCCCAGGCCCGGCGAACACACTATTGGCGCGCCTCGATGTTCTGGATATCGCCCCCCCCCCCCTGTTCTTCGTCGTGCTCCTTCACGGCGCTCCCGGCCAACGGATGGATTGAAGAAACGGGGATGACAGCTGCGCCTTTGCCACAGCAGCAGCTGTGAAAATCTGACCCTGCTCTGGCGAAAATGGGAAAATGCCAACGGCAACGACTTCCAAGGAGCGGCGTTCCGTGCAACTCTGTTCCCGTCAAAACAACGCGCCACAGGATATCATGAAAGAACCCCGCAAGGCTTTGGACGACAGGCCATCTCTTGATCTGATCGTCGGTGCTGCTGTCAAAAATGACCGCATGCTCGCCGGATTGACCTTGGCTGAATTGTCAAAACGCGCCTCTGTGTCCACAGCAATGATATCCAAGATCGAACGCGGTCAGGTTTCGGCGTCGTTAACCACACTGGGGGCGCTGGCCGAAGCGATCGGCGTGCCACTGATCAACTTCTTTGCCGGAACCGTGGAAAAGACGGATGTCTCTTTTGTTCCTGCAGGCGAAGGCGTTCAAGTCCAACGCCAAGGCAGTGCCTTTGGCCACTCCTACAAACTGGTTGGACGCGCCGATGCGAACCATGTCAGCTTTGAGAGTTTTGCCGTCACACTGGAACAACCGCTCAGTAAGCGGCCATTGTATCAACATCGCGGGATTGAATTCATTCACGTGCTGGACGGTGAGATGGTTTATCGTTGCGGCGATGGGCAGTTTACGATGAAGCCAGGAGACAGCTTGTCTTTTGTGTCCAACGCCGCTCATGGTCCTGTGGAATTGCTGACACCCAAGGTCACATTCGTAACCGTGATTTCCAAGGCGGAAAGTGCAGATATGAATTGAAGCCGGGCCTTGCGCCGCGTTTTTTCTTGCTCGGAACATTTTTTCTTGATATGAAATTTTTCAACTGATGGTTAAATACGCTCCAGACCTAATCACGAGGTCGGATCGCAATCGGGAGATATTTCATGCAAAACGATTTAACGGGCAGTGACGGCTTCATTCGCAACTGCTGGTATGTTGCCGGGCGGAGCGAAGATTTTGGCCAATCCCTGACGGCGAACCGTTTCCTGGGCGATGATGTCGTTATCTTTCGTGGCGAGTCCGGTGAACCCATCGCATTGGAGGACGCCTGCCCACACCGCAAGCTGCCCCTGTCCAGAGGGTCAATCCAGGGCAGCACCGTGGTCTGCGGGTACCATGGCCTGACCTTTGATTGCAGCGGTGCCTGTGTGGCCGCCCCAACCCAGGAAAATGCGATCCCCAAAAGAGCGACCGTGCGATCCTATCCGGTTGAAGATCGTTGGGGGTTCCTGTGGATTTGGATGGGCGATGAAGAAACCGCCGACCCTGGCGAAATCATAGACATCCCCAACTTTGACAATCCCCAATGGGGGCGCACCGAACGCGGATCAATGGGGATGGCCTGCAACTATCTCTATATCACCGACAACCTACTGGATCCCAGTCATGTGGCGTGGGTCCACCTTACGTCATTTGCCGGAGCCGGCACCGACAACAGGCCACTGGAGATGGAAGAAAGCGACGACCATGTCACGATCTTCCGCTGGATCCATTCAGAGCCAGCCGCACCCTATTATGCGTCGATGCTGACCTTTGGTGACAATTGTGACCGCAAACAGCATTACGAATGTCGGGTGCCATCTACAGCAATCAACATGTCGGTCTATGCTCCCGCCGGACAGGGTGGCGCGGACAGGCCGCTGTCTGACGAAGCATTCGTGAACATTTCCTACAACTTCATCACACCAGTGGATCATGAAAACTCGCTGTACTTCTGGTTTCAGCACCGCAACCGCCATGCTGGCGTCGCCGAGATCGACAAACATATGTTCGAAGGGGCGATCATGGCATTTACCGAGGACAAGGAAGTGCTCGAAGAGGTCCAGCGCGGAATGGCCAATCGCAAGTCTGCGTATCTAAACCTGGGACTGGATGCAGGAGCGATGCGGTTCCGTCAAAAAGTGGCCCGGCGGATCCAAGCCGAGCAGCCTTCCGACTAAATCCAGCATATCCCACAGGTACCAAGGCGTTTGAGCAGGGTTCAAGCGGCTTGGAGTTGTGCCTCGCCGCGACATCACCAGGCCAGTGTGGCGGGGTCGACCGT